>NZ_LBHW02000049.1:0-38543 GCF_001005835.2 Achromobacter sp. LC458 | reverse complement strand
TACGATATCTAGTACGGTATCGTGGGTTCGGAGATGTTGATTGACGGGAAATATGCCAGAATCCCCCGGGAATTGCAGTCCTTGCCCGCGACGCTGCCGCCAACAGGGCGTTGCCAACATCAGAATGTGTTGGAGCAAATGTATGCGTGATCGCCAGAGTAGCACCGGCTTGTCGTCTCCGGCCCGGCACCCCGTTTTGGGCGGGCTTGCCATCTTGATGCTGGCCGCTGGCGTAGCCGGGTGCAGCTTCACGTCTCCGGACGAGGCAACGGGTTCGCAGTCCGTCGGCATTCACGGCGTCACCGCGCAGCAGGCGCGCAGCATCGCCAGCGAAGCGTATCTGTACGGCACACCCATGGTCGCCAGCTACCAGACCCTGTACGCCTTCAACCTGGACAAGACCAACCCCCAGTACAAGGGGCCGCCCAACACCATCATCAACATCGCGCGCGTCTTCACGCCCGACGACACCGCGTTCGTCACGCCGAATTCCGATACGCCGTATTCCTTCGCGATGCTGGACCTGCGCGCCGAACCCGTGGTCGTCAGCGTGCCGCCCATGGAAAAGCGGCGGTACTTCGTCCTGCAATTGATGGACCTGTACACGTATAACTTCGCCTATATCGGCAGCCGCGAGACCGGCAACGGCGGCGGCCACTTCCTGGTGGCGGGGCCGCGCTGGCAGGGCAAGACGCCCAAGGGCATCACGCGGGTCATCAAGTCAGAAACGGAACTGGTCAGCCTGGTGGGGCGCACGCAGCTGTTCAACCCGGCCGACCTGGACAACGTCAAGCGCATCCAGGCGCGCTACAAGGTGCAGCCGCTGTCCGCGTACACGCGCACCGCGCCGCCGCCCGCGCCGGCCCCGATCGACTGGATTGCCCCCGTGCCGCCGCACGAGATGCGCACCTCGCTTGAGTTCTATCACCAGCTGGCCTTCCTGCTTCAGTTTGCCCCCACGCACCCCACCGAAAAATGGTTGCGCGAACGCCTGGCAAGCATCGGTATCAAGCCGGGTCAGCCGTACCCGGTCGACAAGCTGGACCCGCGCCTGCGCCGCGCCCTGCAAGAGGGCATGCACACCGCGCAGAACGACATCGACAAGAACCGCGCGGCGCTGGCCGGCAAGACCGATACGCTGTTTGGCGATCGCGCCAAGCTCAAGAACGATTACCTGTCGCGCGCTACCGGCACGCAGATCGGCATCGGCGCCAATAGCCGCGAAGAAGCGCTGTACCCCGTGCTTGAAAAAGACAGCCGTGGGCAAGAGCTGGACGGCAGGTACGCCTACACCATGCGCTTCGCGCCGCGCAGCCTGCCGCCCGTCAACGCATTCTGGTCCATGACCCTGTATCGCCTGCCCGAGCAATTGCTGGCGCCCAATCCGCTGGGCCGCTACCTGATCAATTCCTCCATGCTGCCGTCGCTGAAAAAAGACGCGGATGGCGGGGTCACCATTCACATCCAGGCGCAGTCCCCAGGCAAGGGCCGCGAATCAAATTGGCTGCCGGCGCCGGACGGCCCGTTCATGGTGACGATGCGCTATTACTGGCCCAAGCCGGCGCTGTTGGACGGCAAGTGGGTCACACCGGAAATCGAACGCGTGGCGCGCTAGCGGCATGAAGCGCAACTTCAACATCCACGATCTGCGCATCTTCTACACGGTTGTCATGACGGCTCGACGCGCCAGGCCGCGCAGGTCATGAGCCTGACGCAGCCGGCGATCGGCCACGCCGGCGCAGATGCCGTAACTGCCCAACTCCACCGCCAGCGATCGCGTCAACCCGACCACGCCCCATTTGGACGCGGCATAGGGCGTGCGCAAAGGCACCGCTCAGATCCACGGGCAGGGCGGTCAAGTCTTGCGGGGTCATGCGGGTTCCCTGGAAGGCGTTATGGGTTTGCCCGTATGCGTCACTGTGTCATTGCGTCATCGGATCATTGCGTCATCAAGCGGCACTTGGATTCCTTCGGCGAGGTATAGATCTCATCACCCGGAATCTTCGCGACCAGCTTGTAATAGTCCCAAGGCCCCTTCGATTCGGCCGGCTTTTTCACCTGCATCAAATACATGTCGTGCACCAGCAGGCCGTCAGCGCGCACCGTCGCGTTCTTCACAAAGAAATCGTTTACCGGGTTGCTCTTGACCCACTTCATGATGGCTTCGCCGTCCGTCGTGCCGGTGGCTTTCACCGCGTTCAAGTAGGTGGTGGTGACCGAGTAATCGCCCGCTTGCAGCATCGACGGCTTCTTCTTCATGCGCTCCTCAAAGCGCGCGGCCCATTTGCGGGATGCGTCGTCCTGGTCCCAGTACCAGGCGGTGGTCAGGTACATGTCTTGCCCGGCGGCCAGGCCCAGCGCGTGGATGTCGGTGATCAGCACCAGCAGGCCGGCAATTTTCATCTTTGGCGTCAGGCCGAATTCGGCGGCGGCCTTCACGGCGTTGCTGGTGTCGGCGGCCGAGTTGGCCAGGCCCAGCACCGTGGCGCCCGACGCCTGCGCCTGCAAGATGTAGGAAGAGAAATCCGATGTGTTCAGCGGATGGCGAACACGGCCCTTTACCTGGCCGCCGTTTGCCTGCACCACGGCCGACGCATCGCGCTCCAGCGCGTGGCCAAAGGCGTGGTCCACCGTCAGGAAGTACCAGTCCTTGTTGCCTTCTTTAAGCATCGCGCGCGCCGTGCCGCGCGACAGCGACACCGTGTCGTAAACGTAGTGCACCGTGTACGGCGTGCATTGCGCATTGGTCAGTTCCGAGGCGCCCGCGCTGACCACGAAAAACGGCGTCTTCTTTTCTTCGGCCACCTTTGCCATGGCCAGCGCGGCGGCGGAATTGGCGCCCGCGATCAGCATGTCCACGCCTTTCTGATCCAGCCATTCGCGCGCGCGAGACGACGCAATGTCGGCCCGGTTTTGATGGTCGGCAACCAGCACTTCGATCTTCTTGCCGGCCACTTCGCCACCCATGTCCGCCACCGCCATCTTGATGGCTTCGGCCCCGCCCGGGCCGTCGGCATCGGCTGACAGGCCCGACATATCGGTGATGAAGCCGATGCGGATCACGCCGTCGTCGGCCACGGCCGCGCCGCCAAAGGCCAGCAGTGCCGACGCTACCGCCGCGTTCAAGGTTTTTTTCATGATTTGTCTCCCGCCTTGGGGTTTTGGTTTGGATGCCGTGCCGTCGTCAGAATGCGACGTTGTCCCTGGGTTTTTTCATGGGACTTGGACGTGTAATGTTTTATCGTGGCCCCGGCTGTCTCCTCCGGGTGCGGCCCATTCTGTCGCACGGATCCGGCCTTGTCACGTGAACAGAAATTATCAACTGATACGGTTTCCGGTGCTGCGGCGCAGCGTGATCTTGATGTCATCCACGCGGTCAGGCGCGACCCCCCTGAAATACAATCTGCCGCTATGTCCCGCCGCCCACCGACCGACCCCCAATCTTCCGGCCCTGCCGGCCCGCGCTACGTTCTTGCCGTGGACCTGGGCGGCACCCGCTTCCGGGCCGCGCTGGTGGATGAGGCGGGAGGCATCGCCCACGCCTGCGCCATCGACAGCCCGGCGGCCACCGGCATCCAAGCCGGCTGGGACGAGATCGATGCCGACGAGTGGTGGCGCGGGCTGCAAGTGCTGTCCGACACCCTGGCGCGGCAGGCGGGCGCCGACTTTGACGCCATCGCCGCCCTCGCGATCTGCGGCGTCACCCGCACGCAGGTATTCGTGGATGCGCAGGGCGCGCCCGTGCGTCCCGCCATCACATGGCGCGACACGCGCACGGCGGGGGACGTGGCGCAATGGCTGGCCGCGATGCCCGCCGACCACCCCGAAACCGCGCAGATCAACGCGTTTCACCCGTGGGCGCGCGTGGCGTGGCTGCTGCGCGTCGAACCGCAACATGCCGCACGCGTGCGTGTCGTGCTGGAACCGAAGGACTACCTGAACTTCCGCCTGACCGGCCATGCCGCCAGCGACACCGTGTCCATGGCCAGACTGGCGGCGGCGGCGCGGCCGCAAGGCCCAGCCCCCGACCTGCTGACTGCGGTCGGCGCCGATCCCGGCTGGGTGCCGCCTTTGCTGGACCCCCTTGCCATCGTCGGCCCGGTGCAACCCGGCCTGCCGGGTTCGCTGGCCCGTCTTGCAGGCCGCGGCGTGGTCGCCTGCTCGAACGACACCTGGGCCGCCGTGGCCGGGCTGGGGGCGTTGCGGCCCGGCTACGCTTACAACATCTCGGGCACCACCGAAGTCTTCGGCGCGGTCGGCGCCGAGCCGGTGCTGGCCGAGGGGCTGATGACGGTGAACTGGGGCAACGGCAACCACCAGATCGGCGGACCGGGCCAGAACGGCGCCGACACCATCGCCTGGCTGTTGCCCTTGCTGGGCGGGGTGGCCCGGTTTGGCGACTCGCGGGCCGGCGACATGTCCGCCGTCAGCCACGCCATGAACGCCTTGCTTAACGCGCCGCGCGACCCGCAGCCCGCACTGTTCCTGCCCTACCTTCAAGGCGAGCGCGTGCCTTACTGGGACCCCCAATTGCGCGGCGCCCTCATCGGCCTGAACCGCCGGCACGGCCCCGGCGACCTGGCATGGGCGGTGCTGGAAGGCGTGGCCTTCTTGAACCGCACGGTGTTGCAACGCGCCGAAGCCGCACTGGGTAAGCCGGTTGCAGAAATTCGCTTCGGTGGCGGCGCGGCGTCCAACCCGCACTGGTGCCAGGTCAAGGCCGATATCTGCGAACGCCCCGTCGTGGTGGGGCACGCGGACCAGCCGGGCGTCATCGGCGCGGCGGCTGCCGCCTGGGCCGCGCTTGGCCGCTACGGCAGCTTCGCGCAAGCCCAGGCCACCCTGGCACGCCCCGCGCACCGCTACGATCCCGACGCCACCCGACGCAACGCCTATCACCGGCTGTATGCGCAATTTCGCGCTGCCGAAGCCGCCTTGACGCCGGTCTCGCACGCCTTGGCCTCACTGCGCCTGCCGTAAAAACCCTAAGTGCGACGACGCCGCAAAGCCGCCCTGCGCAGGGCTGCCCGGGTATAAACTGCTACGCCATCAGGGCGCGTACGCCCGGCAGGCGGTGGATAACCCTTGCACTACAACAAATACCAACGCAGCAAGGGTTGAGTCGATGCGCGGCATCCTGGAAAAGTACGGCACGGCAATCGCGGGATTGGTCCTGGTGGGCTTCTTCGCAATCGCCGCCCCTAATTTCGCGGCGCCTAACAACCTGTTGAACATCGCCAAGGAAACCAGCTTTCTGGCCATCATCGCCATCGGCTTCACGCTGGCGCTGGTGACGGCAGAACTGGACTTGTCGGTGGCCGACGTCGCCAGCCTGGCCGCCGTCGTCACCGGTGCGCTGGTCCATACCGGCCAATCGGTGATCGTCGCGATTGCGGCGGGCCTGGGCGTCGGCCTGCTGTGCGGCCTGGCCAACGGCATCGCGGTGACGCGGCTGCGCGTGCCATCGCTGATCGCCACGCTGGGCATGGCCGCCATGGCGCGCGGCTTCGCCTTCATGCTGACCGACGGCGTGTCGTACGTAGGCCGCTGGCCCACTGCCTTTACCGACCTGGCCCGCGCCAAGCCCTTCGGCATCCCGGCGCTGGTGCTGTGGATGCTGGGCATCGTGCTGGTCGCGTATTTCCTCATCAAGTGGACGCGCACCGGCGCACGCATGACGGCCACGGGCGAGGCCGGCGAATCCGCGCGCCTGGCCGGCATCAACATCCGCGCCATGAAAAGCATCGGGCTGGCGTTGTCCGGCCTGTGCGCCGGCGTCGCCGCCGTGCTGCTGACATCCAGCCTGTCGTCCGCCGCGCCCAACATGGCCGGCGACTACTTCCTGTATGCCATCGCCGCCGTGCTGCTGGGCATGACGATGTTCAACCCCGGCCATGCCAACATCGGCGGCACGCTGGTGGCCGCGTTGATCCTGAAGGTGCTGGGCAACGGCCTGGTGCTGATGGGCGCGCCGTACTACGTGCAGGACATCGTGCTGGGATTCATCATGATTGCATCCGTCGCGGTGTCATCGGCCGTGCTGAAGAAAGCGGCTTTCAAATTCTGATCCGAAGGGGAAACCATCATGAAGACATTGATCAAGCGCACATTGCTGGCGGGCGCCTTCGCCGCGCAGGCGTTGGCCGCCAGCGCCGCCCACGCCTTTGACGTCGGCATTGTCGCGTTCCAGATGTCGTCCGAGACGCACGCCCGCGTGGCCAACGCCGCCGCCCAGGCCGCGCGCGCCAAGGGCTGGACGGTCACGCAACTGAACGCCGAGGGCTCGTTGCCCAAGCTGGCCGAACAGCTGGACACGCTGGTCAACAAGAAGGTCGATGCCATCGTCGTGGCAATGGGCAAGCCGGTGGAAACCGACGCGCAGTTGCAGGCCGCCAAAGAGAAAGGCATTCCCGTGGTGGGCGTGATGTCCGGCGCCAGCCCGCACATGCTGTTCGACGTGGAAGTCAACGAATACGCCACGGGCGCGCAGTCGGTCTTGTACCTGCTGGGCAAGATGGGCTATCAGGGCAACATTTTGTCGGCGCGCTTTGATGGCAACTCGGGCACGCGCATTCGCGGCAAGATGCTGGACGCGGTGCTGACGGAGAACACCGCCGTCAAGGATCTGGCCAAGTTCAGCATGGCCCGCACGCAAAGCTGGCGCGACGATGTGCGCAACGGCATGCAGGCGCTGTTCCTGCGCCATCAAGGTCAGTTCAAGGGCGTGTGGGCATCGTTTGACGGGCAAGCCTATGTCATCGACGACCTGCTGCAATCGCAAGGCATGAAGAAGGGCGACATCACGCTGGTGTCGGTGGACGGCGGGCCCGAAACCTATCGCCGCATCGCCGACCCCAACAGCCTGATCACCGCCACGATGATGATTCCGTTCGAACAGCTGGGCACCAGCGCCATCGATTCCATCGACCGCATCGTGGTCAAGAAAGAGCCCAAGGAAACGGTGGCCTCCGGGCCATACCTGTTCATGGATTCGGTGTTGGTCGATGCGTCCAACGTGCAGAAGTTCCTGCAACCCGCCGCGAAGTGAATGCGGGCCAGCGTGTAATTCCAGTCAGCATGACCCCGATGACCCCAGCCAGCATGCCCCCCATCACCGCCGCCTTGTCGCTACGCCAGATCCGCAAATCGTACGGCGCGGTCGAGGCCCTGAAAGGCGTGGACCTGGACGTACCCGAAGGCAAGGTCATGGCCATTTGCGGCGACAACGGCGCGGGCAAATCCACGCTGATCCGCATCATCTCGGGTGCGCAGGAACCCACGGGTGGCGAACTCAGCCTGAACGGCCGCGCCGTCGCCTTCCGTTCGCCGCACGATGCGTTGGTCCAGGGCATTGCCACTATCTACCAGGACCTGGCCCTGGCGCCGCGCCTGTCCATCTGGGAAAACGTCTTCATGGGGGCCGAGCTGGTCCGCCGCGTCGGCCCGCTGCGCGTGCTGGACAAGCGCCGCATGGCCGAGCAGGCGCGCGGCTATCTCCAGCGCCTGTCGGTGCCCATCGACGACATGGACCGCCCCGTTGAACGCATGTCGGGCGGCCAACGCCAGGCCGTCGCCATCGCCCGCGCCCTGCGCTGGGACGCGCGCGTCGTCATCATGGACGAGCCCACCGCCGCCCTGGGCGTCAAGGAAACCGCCTTGGTCCTGAACCTGGTGCGCAAGCTGCGCGAAGAAGGGCGCACGGTGATCCTGATCAGCCACAACATGGCCGACGTCGTCGCCCTGGCAGACCGCGTCGCCATCCTGAAAGGCGGCATCAAGGTGATCGAACGCGACATCGCCGGCCTGGACGCCGACGCCCTGGCGCATCGGGTGATGACGGGTAAAGATTGATTCTGGCGGGCGTGCCCGCATTTGCGCCTGCTGCATAAAAAAAAAGCCGCCGCCGGGTTTCCCCTGGCGGCGGCTTTTTATCGTGCAGCGGCGGGACTTAGTCCTGGCGGCTGGTCACTTCAACCAGGTGATAACCGAACTGCGTCTTCACCGGACCTTGCACCACGCCGACCGGAGCGCTGAACACGACGGTATCGAATTCCTTGACCATCTGGCCCGGGCCAAACGTGCCCAGGTTGCCACCGTCACGGCTCGACGGGCAGCTGGAGTTTTCCTTGGCGACTTGAGCAAAGTCAGCGCCGTTTTCAATGGCGGTCTTGAGTTCGTTGCACTTGGCTTCGGTGGAAACGAGGATGTGACGGGCGGAGGCTTGTGCCATGTGGAGGCTCCTTGCGGAATAGATTGGGGAGGGGAGAGTAACGCATTTGGGCGTGCTCACTACGGTGCCATCATAAACTGGCTTTCGTGGCGGCCCTGTTGCGGTTATTAACCCGACGTTACGCCAGCCATTCCCGAAACGGCCCCAAGTCCATCCCGCTGGGCACATACCAAACCTTGCGGGTCTTGTCCCATTGCGCGCCCAGCGCCTTGACCACGTCCCGGTTCGCGTAGGCCACTTTCAAATCCCGGTGGCCCACCGCTTGCACCGGCGCGGCCATGTTTCGGCGTAGCGCGGTGTCCGCGCGCTTTTGCGTGGCGGCCAGTTGCATCTGGTCGATGAACGCGCTGCGGCGCGTGGCGTCTTGCGTCGATATCAAGGTCAGGCGCGACTTGGTTCGTGTTGCCGCGACATAAAACAGGTTCTCTTCTTCGCGGCGTTGACGCAGCGGGTCGGGGAATGCGTCGGCGTCCATGAAGGGCAGGACGACGTGTTCGAATTCCTTGCCCTTGACGTTGACGATGCAATCCATCTGCACCGTGTTCTTGCCGGGCCGCGCGCCGACAAAGGCTTCCGCCGCGCCGATCCATTCCGAGAACTCGCGCAGCGTCTTGGCCGACGCCTTGGCCGATGCGATGAAACCGTTGATCGACCGCGTAACGACGGACGCCTCGTAGGGGTGCACGTACAGGCGCCTGGCCAGCTTTTCCATGTCCATCCCGTCGCGCACGGACTCCAGCGCCAGGTAGGCGGGGGTGTCGGTGGGCAAGGCGCGCAGGTGTTCTACCGCGTCCGTGACGCGGGCGCGGGCGGCGGGGCTGCCCACGCGCTGTATCTGGCCGCTGAAAAAGTGCTTCAGCGCGGACGGCTCGTTGGCCAGCGTGGTCTGGGCTTCGCGCAGTTCCTGCGGCGTCAGCGGCACTTCGGCAAAGGTGGTCAGCGCGTCGACGATGGCCTCGCGCGTGGTGGGCGCGACCACGTGGTGAAAGTCGTCCAGCGCAATGGCGAGCATGCCGCGCAGGAACAGGATTTCTTCGCGCAGCAGGTAGCTCTTCATCGTCAGCGTGCGGTAGGGCAGGCCGGCGTTCATCAAGGCGTTTTCGATTTCGATGGATTGATGCGCGTCGCGCAGCAGGACGCAGCATTGGTCCAGCGGTTTGCGGTCCTGCTTCCATTGCAGGATCGCCTTGACGACCTGGTCGCCACACGCACCCGGCGTGTCGGCGTACGCGGCCTCGTGAATGTCAGTGCGCAGCGGCAGGTTTGAATCCACCGGTTTTTGCTTGAACGCTTCCATCGCGTAGGCCAGATGCGGGCCGTGGCGGTACGTCATCGTCAGCGGGTAGTTTGCGCAATCCGGGAAGCTGGCACGGATGCGAGTTTGCAGAAACGATTCATCCGCTCCCAGGTGTGAATAAATCACCTGGTCTTTATCGCCCACACCTACAAAATACGTAACGTCCACATTCAGCAGTGCTTCGATAATGCAGAACGACGCTTCGTTAATGTCGTGCAGCTCGTCACACAACACCAGCCTGTAAGGGGCCAGCACGTCGCGCGGGTCGGAAGAAGACCGCAGCAGGCGGGCCAGATCGTACGTGGCGTCAAAAAAACCCCGGGCGTCTACATAACCGAACACATCAACGCGCTGTTTTTCGTATTCAACGGCCCACAGATAATCGGTGATTGTCACGCCCGCGCTTTCGGCGATGGACAGGGCATCGGCCTCGTCATTCGGCGCGATCTGCATCGTGGCTTTCAGCTTCAGCAGGTTATCCAGAAACTGGCTGACGGCCGTGTTGTGCGTACGGATATCCAGCAGCTCGGCATATTGCGGGTTATTGGCCGCCACGCTTTCCAGGGCGTACAAGGCGTAGGCTTGTTGTTCGCGCGTGGACGGCAACACCTCGGGCTTGCCGTCTTCGATCTTGGCCAATACCCGCTGCGCATACTCTTCAACCGTTTGCACAGGGACGCGCCGCGCCGTGTTGTAGGCGATACCGACGTCGACCAGGCGCGTTTGCAGCACCTGGCGCGCTTCATCCGTGAACGTCAGCGCCAGGATGTCTTCAGGCGGCAGGCCGCGCGTCAGCGCTTCGCCGACGCGCAGGGCCAGCGTGGTGGTCTTGGCGGCGCCCGCGTTGGCGATGACCAGGCTGGTCCGGCTGCGCGAGGTCTGGATCCGGGCCTGTTCTTCAGTGGGCACGAATCCGGACGGGAAGAACTGGGGGGCAGGGGAGTTTGTGGTCATCTAGGCAAAAAAGGCGCGAGCAGAATGTCGCAGCGGAAGACGCCAGTGTAACGATTCCAAAAATGGGCTCCGCAACGCAAATGGGCGGCGGGCGCCAGGCGCGCCTGCCGGCCATTCAGGTCCTGACTACGGGGAAGCAGATGTGGAAAGCGGACGCGCCGCGATCAGCGCACCGGCCACCCGTACATCAGGCCGCCGTCACGGTAAGACGCGTTCAGGCCGCGCGACAGTTTCAGCGGGCTGCTGGGGCCCAGGTTCTTTTCGAAGCTTTCGCCGTAGTTGCCGATGTGCTTGATGATGTTGTAGGCCCACTTGTCGTCCACGCCCAGGTTCTTGCCCATGCCTGGCGTCACGCCCAGCAGGCGTTGCACGTTGGGGTTGGTGCTTTTCAGCATTTCGTCCACGTTCTTGGACGTGACGCCGTATTCCTCGGCTTCCAGCATGGCGAACATGGTCCAGCGCACGACGTTGAACCACTGCTCGTCGCCCTGGCGCACCATGGGGCCCAGCGGTTCCTTCGAGAAGTTCTCGGGCAGGATGTCGTATTGGCCGGGGTTTTCCAGGTTGCTGCGCGCCGCGGCCAGTTGCGACTTGTCGCCGGTGAACGCGTCGCAGCGGCCCACCGCGAAGGCGCGGATGATCTCGTCCAGGCGTTCCACCACCACCGGTTTAAACGCGATGTTCTGCGAACGGAACCAGTCCGCCAGGTTTAGTTCGGTGGTCGTGCCCGGTTGCACGCACACGGTGGCGCCGTCCAGTTCCTTGGCGCTTTTCACGTTCAGGGTCTTGTTCACCATGATGCCCTGGCTGTCGTAGTAGTTCACGCCCACGCCGATCAACCCCAACGTGGTGTCACGCGTGAGCGATAGCGTGGTGTTGCGCGGCAGGACGTCCACTTCGCCGGATTGCAGCGCGGTAAAACGCTGCACGGCGCTGACGGCCATGATCTTGGATTTGGCGGGGTCGCCAAACATGGTGATGGCTAGCGCGCGGCACAGGTCCACGTCCAGGCCGACCCAGCCGCCCTTGCTGTCATTGACCGAAAAGCCGGCCACGCCGGTCGAGACGCCGCATTGGACAAAGCCCTTGTTCTTGACGCTGTCGAAAGTCACGCCCGCCGTGGCGGCCCAGGACGAAAGAAATAAGGCGGTGCCTGCCGCAACGTGTTTGAGTGCTTTCATGGTGTCTCCGCGCGCTGGGCGCATTGGTATTCTGTCGGCCGTGGGCCGAGGTGCGCGGAATGGTAGCCACGCCGCCTGGGCGGGAATATCAGGGAATTCCCGTTAAATCCACTGGGCGGAATTTACGGGGATAATTCTTGCCGGGCCGACACAGGGGCGATAAATGAATCAGAAAGATCCACCCGAACATGCCGACGACAGCGGCCACGCGCGGCGCCGCCCGGGGCGTGGTTTCGTCAAGCAGCAGGTGCAGGGCACGTGGCGTGAACTGATCCGCGTCAATACCAGCGACCGGCGTTGGGAAATGCCGCTGGCCGCCGCGCTGTCTTCCGGCTTGCCATTAATGGTGGGCGCGTATTTTGGCCGCATGGACTATGGCCTGATGTCCAGTTTGGGCGGCATGGTGTTTCTAAGCCTGACCAATACTTCACTTGCCCAACGCATGATGATGCTGCTGGCGGCCGCGTTCGGCATGGTCGCCTGCTACGCCATCGGCGCGCTGACGCAGTTCTGGCCCACGGCGATGATTGCCGCACTGACCGTTATTGCCATCCTGGTGAACATGGTGTGCCGCTGCTATCGGCTGGGGCCGCCGGGCAGCCTGTTCTTCATTATGGCCACCGCGATTGCCGCGTATACGCCTGGCCATATTGAAGATGTGCCGATGCGCGTTGGCATGGTGGCGCTGGGTTGCCTGGTGGCCTGCCTGGTGGCGTTTGCGTATTCCCTGCACATGACGCGCGTGGCGCCGCCGCCGCCCGAAGCCGCGCCGCCCAAACCGACCTTTGATTTTGTGGTGTACGACTCGGTCATCATCGGCCTGTTCGTGGGCATTTCCTTGTTGGTGGCCGAATTACTGCAACTGCCGCGCCCGTATTGGGTGCCGGTCAGTTGCCTGGCGATTATCCAGGGCGCCAGCCTGTGGGCGGCCTGGAACCGCCAGCTGCATCGGATATTGGGAACGGCGCTGGGTTTGTGCGTGGCGTGGGCGTTGTTGAGCCTGCCGTTGAATGTGTGGACGCTTAGCCTGGTGATGATGGCGCTGTCGTTCGGTATTGAAACGCTGGTGGTCCGCCACTATGCCAGCGCGGTGGCGCTGATTACGCCGCTGACCATATTCCTGGCCGAAGCGCCCCATCTAGGTCAGGGCTATCCGGCCGACGTCATTGAAGCGCGGTTTGTGGATACGGTCATCGGCGCGTTCATCGGGGTGCTGGGCGCGGTGCTGCTGCATAACCAACGCATACGGCCGCAATTAAGCCGGTGGATGCGCGCGGTGCTGCCGAATCGGGTGAGTTGATTACGTGGGCAGGGGGGGCGGATGCCGGCTCTTGCCCATATTCCTTTTTTTGTCGTTATCCGCCCGTGGGCGCCAGACCCGCCGCGCAATAGGGGCAATCGGCATCCGGCTTGGCGGTTTGCACCATGGCGCCTTCCACGGCCGCGCCATGCAAACATTCATGCGACAGCCACTGGCTCAGGCGGTCATAGCTTTCCATATTGCTGCGCCAGTTCGGCGCGCACAGGTAATAACCCAGCGGGCTTTCAAACGCGCGGTCGAACACGTCCACCAGCTGCCCCGTCGCCAGTTCCTTTTCGATCAGGCAATGCGGCATCAAGGCCACGCCGAAGCCGGATGACGCCGCCTGGATAATCATCGAAAACAGATTGAACCCCGGGCCGAAACGCGCACGATCATAATCGCCGATATACGTGGAAAACCAGTATTCCCACGACAGCGGAATCTCGATGTGCTGTAGCAGCGTGCACTGCTTGATGTCTTCCAGGCTGTTGATGGGGTGCTGTTCCAGATAATCGGGCGAGCACACCAAGCGCGTTTCGCGCCCGGTCAGGTACTTGGCGTCGCCATCGTGCCAATCCCCATAGCCATACTGGATGGATGCGTCGAAATCCAGTTCAGTGCTTTTGTAATCCGCCACGCTGTAGCGCACGAAATTGACCGAGATGTCCGGGTTAAAGGCGCGAAATGTCTTCAAGCGGGGAAACAACCATTGCGCCGCGAAGGTGGGCGCGGCGGATACGTTCAACGACTTGGCCGACTGCTGCGTGGCCATGACCTGCGATGTGGCGCTTTCCAGCGTGTGCAGGGCCGGCCGGATCAGGCTCAGGTAGGTCGCGCCCATGCGGGTCAGCTGCAAGCCATTGGTGGCGCGAATGAACAGTGTGTGGCCCAGATAGCTTTCCAGCGTGGCGATATGCCGGCTGATCGCGCTTTGCGTCACGAACAGTTCCTTGCCCGCCTTGGAGAACGACAAGTGACGCGCCGCCGCGGTGAACGCGTTCAACTCTGAGAGGGTGGGGCAGCGACGTCTCATGATGGTGTGCGCAATCCGGCTATGAATCGCGGATAAGAAATGTGGCTCAAAACCGGCGCGGAGCATTCCCAAAGAGGGGTATGAGTAAAGCTCATAAGGCTGTTCTATTTTGTGTCGAACGCCTAAGGGGAGACCCGGTATCGGACGTTTGGATTGTACCGGTAGAGTTCGCCATGCTGAATTTCCTGCATGTTGAACAGATAGCGTGATTTATTTATGAAGCCGGTTGTTGTTAAGAATTGCAAGATCTTGAATACCCGATCGATGGTCCTCGAAGACGCGGCCAACGTATTGATCGAAGACGGAATGATCTCCCGCATCAGCGCCGACGCGCTGACGGCGCCCGACGCCGAGGTGGTTGACGCCAAGGGCATGACCTTGATGCCGGGCATGATCGACTGCCACGTGCACGTGGTGGCCTCGTCGTTCAACCTGGGCCGCGTGGCCGCCTTGCCCAACGCGCTGGCACTGCTGCGCGCCTTGCCCATCATGCAAGGCATGCTGGACCGGGGCTTTACCTCGGTGCGCGATGCCGGCGGCGCGGATTGGGCCTTGGCGCAAGCCGTGCTGGACGGCGTGGTCGATGGCCCGCGCCTGTTCTGCTCGGGCAAAGCCCTGTCGCAGACGGGCGGCCATGGCGACTTCCGGCCGCGCAACGACGAGCTGGACCCCTGCCCGTGCTCGGTCAAGATCGGCAACATCGGCCGCGTGGTCGACGGCGTCGACAACTGCCGCCTGGCGGTGCGTGAGGAAATCCTGAAAGGCGCCACGCAAATCAAGGTCATGGCCTCGGGCGGTGTGGCGTCGCCGAACGATCCGATCCAGAACCTGGGGTTTTCTGAATCAGAACTGATCGCCATCGTTGAAGAAGCCAGCAACGCCAACACCTATGTGATGGCCCACGCTTACACGCCGCGCGCCATCACGCGTGCCGTGCGCTGCGGCGTGCGCACCATCGAACACGGCAACCTGGTGGACCGCGAGGCGGCCGAGGTGATGAAAGAACATGGCGCCTATATGGTGCCCACGCTGATCACCTACGAAGGCCTGGCCAACGACGGCGAGCGCTATGGCCTGCCGGCGGACTCGGTCAAGAAAATCGCCACCGTGCGCACCCAGGGCCTGAAGGCGCTGGAAATCCTGGACGAAGTCGGCGTGAAGATGGGCTACGGCAGCGACCTGCTGGGCGAAACCCACTACATGCAAGCCGACGAACTGCCCTTGCGCGCGCGCGTGCTGGGCAACGCCAAGGTGATCCAGCAAGCGACGTTGATCGGCGCCGAGATCTTGAACCAGGAAGGCTTGCTGGGTGAAGTCCGCGAAGGCGCGCATGCCGACCTGTTGCTGGTCGACGGCAACCCGCTGGACGACATCGCCCTGCTGACGCAGCCCGATTCCATCAAGCTCATCATGAACCGCGGCTTGCTGCACAAGAACGCCTGCTGACGTTCTTTCACCCTTACTTCCGGAAATCTTCACCATGTATTCCGTATCGGACCGCCTGGAACGGCTACCGTTTTCCAGCTTCCATTTCAGGTTGCTGATGATCGGCGGCCTGGGGCTTGCGTTTGAAGCACTGGACGCCGGCATCATTGCCTTCATCATCCCCTCGCTGCGCACGCAGTGGGGCTTATCCACCGGCCAGATCGGCTGGATCGCCAGCAGCACGTACGTCGGCTTTCTGGTGGGCGCGCTGTTCTCGGGCATCCTGGGTGACCGCTACGGCCGCAAGAAAATCATGATGTGGGCCTTGCTGCTGTTCTGCGTGGCCACGTTCATCAACGCGTTTGCGCGCAACTATCACGAGTTCTACATCCTGCGCATGATTGCCGGCATCGGCATGGGCGCGGAAGGCGCCATCATCGCGCCGTATCTGGCGGAATTTGTCAGCAGCAAATACCGTGGACGCTTCACGGGCGCGCTGGCGGGTTTCTTCTCGTTCGGCTTCGTGCTGTCGGCGTTGCTGGGCTATTTCATCGTGCCGATGAGCGACGACGGCTGGCGCTGGATCATGGTGATTGCTTCCGTGCCGGTAGTGTTTTTGCTGTGGTGGCGCAAGTCGCTGTTCGAATCGCCGCGCTGGCTTGAACACACCGGCCAGACCGCCGAAGCCGACCGCATCTGCTCGGCCATCGAAGCCGAAGTGCAGCAAAAGCTGGGCCGTCCGCTGCCCACGCCCGTTGCGACGCGCCGCGCCGCTACCGCCGCCGAAAATCCGCAAAGCGCGATGGACAAACTGACGTCCTTGTTCTCGAAAACCTACCTGGGCACGACGGTGCTGGTGTGGGTGTTCTGGATCACGGTGCTGTTCTGCTACTACGCCTTCCTGGTGTGGATTCCCAGCTTGCTGGTCGAGCGCGGTTTCACCATCACCAAGAGCTTTTCGTACACCATCCTGATCTATCTGTCGCAGATTCCCGGCTATTTTTCCGCCGCGTATTTCAACGACAAGATCGGCCGCAAGTACACGATTCTGGCGTACATGCTGCTGTCGTGCCTGTCGGCGCTGGGCCTGGCTTTGGCCAGTGGTGAACAGCAGATCATCATGTTGAGCATGTTGCTGTCGTTCGGCATGAATGGCGTGATTGCCGGTCAGTACACCTACACCGCCGAGATCTATCCGACCTCGATCCGGGCAACCGGCATGGGCGCGGCATCGGCCTTTGCGCGCATCGGCTCGATTGCATCGCCCACCATCGTCGGCGTGGCGTATCCCGTACTGGGCTTTGCCGGCGTGTTCGCCATGATGACGGCGATCTTGCTGGTGGGCGGGCTGGGCATCCTGTTCTTTGGCAAGAACACGCGTGGCGTGGTGCTGGAGGCGATTCACTGATGACGCAGACATCAACCTTGGCGCCGTGGGCGGCGCATGCGCGGGCACTGGCTCAGGCAGAAAACCGCGCGGCGCAGTGGCAAGTGGTGTCGGCCTTGCTGGCGGACGCCTTCGGGCATCAGCTGTTCACCGCGCTGCTGTATCTGGCAGAGCATCGGCTGATGAAGCGCTTGTACACGTCGGATGAAAGCATCAGCCCGCTGGGCGGTTTCAAGGCCACGGGCAACGGGCCGTGGTCGCGTCATGTGCTGGAGCAAGGCCTGCTGTATGTGGCCAGCGATGAAGACGACGTGCGGTCGGTGTTTTCCGAAGCGCCGATGCTGATCGAGCGCGGCCTGCAATCCGCGTTCAATATTCCGGTGCGCTACCAGGGCCGGGTGATCGGGTCGCTGAACCTGCTGGCCGGTCGCAAGGCCTACGATCTTGCCGACCGGGATCTGGCGGCGGTGATCGCGGGCATGTGCGCGCCGGTCTTCATTGAGGAAATGCAGGCTGCGCAAGCGGCGGCGGCGGCGGTTGATCGTTCGGGGCTGGACAGCGTGTGAGCGGGGCGGCGGCAAGGAAGCTCACTCCGTTCTTTGCCGCCACCACTTCCGCCATGATCGATAACGCGATCTCGGCGGGAGTCTTGCTGCCGATGAATACGCCGGCCGGGCCGCGCAGCCTGTGCAGGTCGGCGTCGGTCAGATCAAAGTAATCGCGCAGCCGCGCGCGGCGCTGGTCGCTGTTCTTGCGCGAGCCGATGGCGCCGACATAGAAAGCGTTGGATTGCAGCGCATCGATCAGCGCCAGGTCATCCAGCTTGGGGTCGTGCGTCAAGGCGACCACGGCGGTTCGTGCGTCGGGTTGCACGCGCAGGATGACGTCGTCCGGCATCTCGCGCGTGAAAGTTATGCCGTCCTGCGCCCAATCGCCCTGATGCGATTCACGCGGGTCGCAGACGATGATTTCAAAGCCCAAGGTCAGCGCGATCTGGCAGAGATATCGGCTGGTGTCACCCGCGCCAATCACGATGAGGCGCGCCGTGGGGCCAAAGCCCACCGTCAACGTCGCGTCAGTCAATTGCGGCGCGATGTCGGGCTGTGCGCCCTGCAATCGCGTGTGCCCGGATGACAGATCGACGGTACGCGTGACGCAGCGCCGCTCCACGCAGGCTTGCAGCAGTTCTGGCAGCAGGCTGTGCGCGCCGATGCGTTCCATCAACAATTGCACCGTGCCGCCGCAAGGGATGCCGAAGCGGCGTGCATCGTCCGCCAGCACGCCGTAGCGCATCAGCACCGGCAAGTGCGCGTCATCGCCCAGGGCGCGAACGCGATCGGCCAAGTCGTCTTCAATGCAGCCACCAGACACCGACCCCACCACCGCGCCTTGCGCGTTCATCGCCATGATCGACCCGGCGGGCCGGGGCGACGACCCCCACGTACGGACCACGGTGAACAGCCAGGCCGGGATGCCGGCTTGTTGCCAGGCCAAGGCTTGGCGTAATACCAGGATGTTGATGTCCGTCATGGGGCTGATGCTTGCGTGGCGTTGATGTGTTGTTGTGTGGCGTTGTCGCGTGGGTCAGGCCGCCAACACCGCCAGCACGGCGTCGGGCGTGAATGGCGCTTCGTAAAAGCGCTTCCCGGTGGCGTCGAACAAGGCGTTGGCAATGGCGGCGGGGCCGGGTACGGATGCGGATTCGCCCGCGCCCATCGGCGGTTCGTCCTGGCGCGGCATCAGCAAGACGTCAATGGCGGGTACGTCCTTGAAGCCGATGATGGGGTAGCCGCCCCATTCGCGGCTGGCCACGCCGGCGTCGTCAAACGACACCTTTTCAATCAGACAGCGGCTAAGCGTCTGGATCACGTTGCCATGGACTTGATGGCGCACGCCGGCCGGGTTGACGATCATGCCCGTGTCCTGGCCGACGACAATGCGCTCGACGCGCACGCGCCCCGTGGCCGGGTCCACGCACAGGTCGATGACCCAGGCCGCCCACGCGGCGCCGAAGCCGGGGAACTTGCTGTGCACATAGCGCGCATAGGCAATGCCCCGCCCGCGCAGTAAGCCGTCGGCGTCCGGCTGGCCCCGGCTGCCGGCGGCGCGCGCTTGCCATCCCGCCTGCCTGGCCGTGGCGTCGATCAGCGCGACGGCGCGCGCGTCGTCCAGGTTGCGCAAGCGGTATTCGACCGGGTCGGCGCCAGCGGCCTCGGCCAGCTCGTCGATCATGCAGTCATGCGCAAAGGAATTGGGCAGGGCCGATACGCCGCGCAACCAAGACGAACGCACGATCGGCGGCATGTCGTGGCAGACGACGCGCCGCGCCGCGTAGCGATAGGGCGGCGCGGCGGTGCGGTCGCCCATTTCCAGTGTGCGCGGGTCGCCCGAGACGGCGCCGGTCAACAGCAAGGCCAGCAGTGGCGCATCGTTGGACGGGTAGCGCACGGCGAAGTCGACCGCCAGCAGGTTGCCTTGCGCGTCAATGGCGGCGCCCACGTCCATCAACTGGCCGGTGCCCTTGGGCTCCCATTGGTGTTCTTGTTCACGCGTCAGCTGCACGCGCACCGGCGCGCCCACCGCCATCGACAGCAGCGCTGCGTCGGCGCAGACGTCGTCCGCGCAATTGCGCCCGTAGCACCCGGCGGCCTCCAGGCGGATCAGGTCGATCTGGCCTTCGCCCAGGTGCAGCAGGCGGTCCAGATCGGTGCGCAGCATGTGGGGGTTTTGCGTGCCCGTCCATACCGTCAATCGCCCGTCACGAAAATCCGCCACGGCGCAGGATGGGCCGATGGACGCGTGCATCTGATACGGCCAGACGTAGCGGCGGCGCAGGTGCGTGGCGGCCTGGGCGCAGGCGGCGTCCACGTCACCGTCTTCGATCAGCGGCCGCGCGCGGGCCGGGTTGGCATGGATGGCGGCAGCCACGTCGCTCAGGTCGGGCGCGGGGGCAATGGGCTTCCACCGGACCTTCAGGGCGCGCATGGCGGCAATGGCCTGTTCTTCGCGGTCGGCCACGACGCCGATGAAATCGCCTTGCACCACCACCTGCACATTGCCCGGCAAATGGGCCACGGAGGCGCGGTCCACATCGATCAGGCATTGGCCGATGAAGTCGCCGGCATCGCGCCCGGGGTGCGGCGGGCGCACGACGCGGCCATGCCGCATGCCCGGCACGCGCACGTCGTGCACGAAGCTCAGTTCGCCCGTGGCCTTGGCGGGGATGTCCACGCGGGCGACGCCCTGGCCGACGATGCGATATTCGCTGGCGGGTTTGAGGCGGACGGGTGCGTCGGGCGCGGCCAGCGTCAAGCGGATGTGCTGGCCGGCAAGCAGATCGCCATAGCTGAGCGCTTGCGGGCAGTGTGGCGCGGCATCGTTGTGATGCGTCGTATCGCCGTCGTCGTGCCGACCTTGGCGTGGCTGGCGATCTTGCTGGTCCCGCACCTGCACCACGCCATCACGCACGCACAGCGCGTCACGCGGCACGCCCAGCCGCTGCGCCGCCAGCATCAGCAGATGTTCGCGCGCTTGCGCGGCGGCGCGGCGCAATGGCACGGCCGAAATCTGGATGCTGGCGCTGGCGATGGTCGGCCCCTGGTTGGGCGCGGCGCTGGTGTGGCCCAGCACCATGTCCAGCCGTGACAGGGGCACGTCCAGTTCTTCGGCAACGATCTGCGCCAGTGACGTGCGGATACCGGTGCCCAGGTCCACATGCCCGTTGAATGCCAGCACGCGCCAACCGGGCGACGGCGTGTCGCCCGCGACCAGGCCGGCATCGCGCACGATGGCCACGAATATTTCGGGCGTGGGCTGGACGTATTCGGTGGCGGAGCCCGGCTGACCCGGCGCGGGTTTGGGCGGCGCGGACGGCTCGCGCACCACCAGCAAGGCGTCGGGGTGGGCAAGCAGCGCGCCAGGCAGTAGGTGGGGCTGGGGCAGGGTCATGAGGGCAGCGAAGGAGAGGGGCCGGGCCGGTTGACGATTATGTCGCGCTTAGCGCGCGGCCGGCAGTGGGGCATCCACCAACGCGCGCGTCTCGGCCAGCGCGTGGTCCAAGGGCATGACAGCCGCGTACTTCTGCGCCATGTCGAACAGGTTGGCTTCGTGCGGCCCCAGCGCGCGGTCGCCGCAGCAGTCGGACACCACCAGCGGCCGAAAGCCCGCCTGCATGGCATCCACCACGCTGGCGCGCACGCAGCCGCTGGTCACGCAGCCGGCCACCAGCAAAGTCTGCACGCCGCGCTGCGCCAACCACGGCGCCAGCATGGTGCCAAAGAATGCAGACGGCGTGCTTTTGCGCACCACGTATTCGCCGGGCGCCGGGGCAAGCTCGGGCACGATGGCGCTGTTGTGGCTATGTTCTTTCAGGGCCAACATCGCGGGCACCTTCAAGCAAAAAATGTTGCTGTCGGCATCGTCGTCCGAGAACACGATGCGGCTGTGCGCGACCGGCCAGCCGCGTTCACGCGCGTGGGCCAGCAAGTGCCGCGTCTGCGCAATGGCCGGCGCAATGTTGCCGCCGCCCAGCACGGCCGGGTCGGCAAAGCCGTTGACGAAGTCCACGATCAGCAGGCCAAAGGGCGCCTTCAGCGGCAACGGCGTGCCGAAGCCTTGCCGCGAGTAGGCCGAGATGTCACCCGCGACGGCGTCGGCGGGAATGGTTTGGGTAGAGGCATTCATTTGTTGTCCTTGCGGCGGGCGGCGTGCGCCAGGCCGGGTTCGTCTTGCACCACGCCGCGCGTCACCATCGGCTGGCCGTCCAGCGCCACGCTGCAATGGCGCATGGGGATGTCGATATGGCAGGCGGTGGTGCGGCTGCCGCCTGCTTCATTGTTGGGGCCCATGGACCACAGGAAATTGCCCTCGAAGGCGCGCGCGTCCATGCCGATGTGCGCTTCCTTGTTGTAGTGCGCCAGCATGGACCACTGCGCGCGCGGTTGCAGGCCCCAGCCGATATGCGACACGGCATACGCTTCCGGGTCTTCATACGCCGCCATGTATTCCTTCAGGATGTCTGCCTGAAGCCCGCCGTTGATGCGGGTGACGTAGCCGTTCTCGATGACCAGTTCAATCGGATCGGTCACGTAGTCCTTCATGGGCAAGAGGATGTCGCCACGGTCCAATACCACGCGGCCTTGGCTTTGCCCTTCGTTGGGCCACGTCAGGACGAAGCCGCTGGGCCAGTGGTCCCAGCGGCCAGGTTCGTCCACGAAACCGTATTCGGATATGGCGGGGAATTCGCCCAGTTCGCAGCGCAGGTCGGTGCCGGCGTCGGACGTGATGTGCATTTTTTTGGCGGCTTCGATGCGACGCGCGGCGGCCTGCACGCGCGCGCGGTCGGCCTCGGTGGGGACCAGGCGGCACAGCACTTCGGGCGGTTCGATGGCCAGCAGGATCTTGGTGCCGGTCTGCAAGATGTCATGCTGCTCGGGCGAGAACAGCAGCGTCATCAGGTCCAGCACCAGGTCGCTGGCGTTCAGCGCCGCGATGGCGGCCGGGTTGCCCGTCAGCGGCGTGGCGCCCAGATACGCCAGCGCGTCGCGGCTGATGGACTTTTCCGCGTTGACGGGCGGCAGGTCCAGCCGGTTGACGCGGGCGCCCAGGTCGGTGGCGGCGGCGATCGCGCAGCGCAAGGTTTGCGGGTGCGTGTCGGCGCCGGTCAGCACGGTGACGATCTGTCCGGCTTCAAGCCGCGACAACGTCAGCACCTGCTTCCAGGCGTGGATCAAATCGATATCGCTGACGGACATGGCGGGCTCCTTGAATCAGCGGATTGGGAAAAGGGCGGGTCAGTCGATCTTGCTGCCAAGAAAATCGCCGAAGGCGGCGTAGAAGCCGGCTTCGTTGTCCCACGGAATCATGTGGCCAGCGCGGGGTACGCGCACGTGCTGCGTCTGCGGCGCCAGCCCCTGCCATTCGGCCACATCGTCATCGCCGACGACGCCGCCTTTTTCGGCGGTAACGAGCAGCATCGGGATTTTGATGGCGGGCAGGTCCGCGTGGATGTCGTCACGGCCAAAGTCTTCAAAGCTCTGCACAATCGCCGGTTCAAAGCAGGTGTGCAGCCATTGCGCGCGCAGTTGGCGCTGGGCTTCGGTCCAGGTGGGGCAGAAGGCCAGCATGTCCTCGGCGCTCATGCCGTGCGTGGCCTGGCGAATGGAGTCCACGTACCACGGCAGATTGGCCGGATACGGGCGGCGGCCCGGGCCGGATACCGGGGGGTCCACGAGGACCAGGCGAGTCAGCGCCTGGGGTTGGCTGCGCGCGGCGCGCACGGCGATGCGGCCGCCCATGGAATGGCCGACCAGCGCGTAGTGGGCCAGTTGCAGCGCCTGGGCAAACGCATTGACGTCAGCCGCTTGCGCGTCCAGGCCGTAGTCCAGCCCGGGGCCGGACGCCGACAGGCCCCGGCCACGCACGTCCAGCACATAGGTGTCGAATTGGCGGCCCAGGTGTTCAGCCACAAAGCCCCAGGTGACGGCCGGGCTGGTGATGCCGGGAATCAGGATGATGGCGGGGCGGCCGGCGCGTTCGCCCGCCGTGCCGCCGTAACGCAGGTAGTGCTGGCGGATGCCGTTGGCGTGGACGTTGGCGCCGTACAGAAAAGTGCTATTGGCTTGGGCTTGGGTCATTGTGCGCTCCGGGAGTAGGGGAAAGCGCCCGATAGCAGGGCGCCGGCGCCGGGTACCACTGGGTCCATGCCCAGTTCTTTGAGGATGGCGTAGGTGGTGGCGATGGACGCCGTGAGAACGGGTTTGCCGGTTTCCGCCTCCACTTGCGAGACGGCGGGCAGCGACGGCATTTGCACGCAGGCGGACAGCACGATCACATCGGCGTCGGCCACATTCATGCCGGCGACGATGCCCGGCAGCTTGGCCGGGTCATGGCGGCCCACGTCCAGGTTGTCGGGAATTTCCAGCGCGCGCCAATCCACGATTTCAAATCCTTCGGCGGCGATGTAGTCCATGACCAGTTCGGTCAGCGGAATCATGTAGGGCGCGACCAGCGCGATTTTCTTGGCGCCCATCACATGCAGCGCCTCGACCAGCGCGCCCGCGCTGGTGATGACGGGCGCGGACGCGCCGTTTTCGGCGGTGCGCTCGGTCAGCCGTTTCTGAGACACGCGGTGGTAACCGCGCCCCATGGCCATGATGGCCACCAGGCAGGCGTAGCCCAGCACGTCGACGCGCGCATCGCTAAGTTCAAGCGCGCAGCGGTCGCTTTCGGCGTCCATGGCGGCCAGCTCTTCCTTCTGCACTTTCTTCATGCGCATGCGGCTGGAATGAAACGTGAAGCGATCGTTGGGGCGCAGCGACGAATGCGCCTGCAACATGGCGGGCACCTCGGTTTCCATCGTGGTGTTGGAACTGGGAACGATCTGGCCGATACGGAATGTCTTCGTCATGGAGAAGCCTTGGAAAAAAGGGCGGGCCTAGGGTTTTCGATAAATTCAAAAGAAGCGTATACGCTCTATTCTTGCAAAGAGCAGCGCAGATGACCAGCCCGCTTGTTGTAGTGGTTTTCACCTAAGTGTGCGCGGGAAATGCGCTATTTTGGTGATTCCCCTTCGGGTTTACGCGCGGGTCATCTTTTTATGTATCCATAAATTAAGCGTGTACTCCATAATTTCCTGAATTGGCTTCAGCAGTCTTTCACCATCCAGCAAGGAGAAGTTCCGTGTCTACATCCCCTCGTATCGCCATCGTCGGCGCGGGCCTGGGCGGCGCCGCCACCGCCGCGCTGCTGCTCAAGCAAGGGCTTAACGTTCGCGTCTACGAGCAGGCGCCCGGCTTTTCGCGATTGGGGGCCGGTATCCACGTGGGGCCGAACGTCATGAAGATCCTGCGCCGCATCGGTATCGAAGATGCGCTGAACGCGCAGGGCTCGCACCCGGACTTCTGGTACAGCCGCCATTGGGAAACCGGCGACATCCTGGCGCAGATTCCGCTGGGCGATTACGCCGTCAAGGAATACGGCGCGTCGTACCTGACCGTGCACCGGGGCGACTTCCATGCCTTGCTGGTCGACGCCTTGCCCAAGCACGTGGTGGCGTACGACAAGAGCCTGACTCGCGTGGAAGATCGCGGCGACGTGGTGCTGATGCACTTTGCCGACGGCACCTCGGAAGAGGCGGACATCGTGATCGGCGCCGACGGGGTCAATTCCCGCATTCGCGAAGAACTGCTGGGGCCAGAGCTGCCCAAGTACGCGGGCTATCTGGCGCACCGCGCGGTGTTCCCCACGCCGCGGACCAAGCCCGGCATGCTGCCCTTCGATTCCTGCGTCAAATGGTGGAGCGATGATCGCCACATGATGGTGTACTTCGTTACCAGCAAAGCCGACGAGCTCTACTACGTCACCGGCGTGCCGGTGGAACACTGGGACTTGAACGACCGCTGGCTGCCCAGCAGCAAGGATGAAATGCGCGAAGCCTTCAGCGGTTGGCACCCCACCGTGCAGGCGCTGATCGACGCCACGGTGGACGTCACCAAGTGGTCGCTGCTGGAACGTGACCCGCTGCCGCTCTGGAGCCGTGGCCGCCTGGTGTTGCTGGGCGATGCCTGCCACCCCATGAAGCCGCACATGGCGCAAGGCGCGGCCATGGCCATTGAAGATGGCGCCATGCTGGCGCGCTGCTTCCAGGAAGTGGGCGTGCAGAACCATGAGCTGGCCTTTGCGCTGTACGAAGCCAACCGCGCCGAACGCGCCAGCAAGGTGCAGCGCATTTCGCACGACAACACCTGGTTGCGCACGAATGAAGATCCGTCGTGGTGCTTTGGGTATGACGTGTTCAACGAACCGCTGGTAGACCCCAAGACGCGGGCCGCGGCCTGAGGATCTGTCCGCCGCGCGTGCCAGGGGGCTTGCCCCTAGTCCCGTGTCGCGGCAACCTTCGTACTTTTCGAACTACGACCACGCGCCACGCCTTATGGAACCCACCGTCAATTCCTGCCGCGCTACTCAGCCGATCCGCTTGAACGTCAACGGCGACGAGTGCACCGTGCCGGCCGCGCCCGACACGGCGCTGCTGCACGTGCTGCGCAACGACCTGGCGCTGAACGGGCCGAAGTATGGCTGTGGCCTGGGCGAGTGCGGCGCGTGCACGGTATTGATCGACGGCGTGGCCGCGCGGTCGTGCGTGATCCCGGTGCGGGCCGCGCAGGGCAGGGCGGTGGTCACGCTGGAAGGCTTGGGCACACGTCAGCAACCGGGCACGACGCAGCAAGCATTTATCGATTGCCAGGCAGCGCAGTGCGGGTATTGCCTGAACGGCATGATCATGACGGTGGAAGCACTGCTGCGCCGCAATCCTGACCCCACGCAAGACGCGCTGCGCAGCGAACTGCATCACAACCTGTGCCGCTGCGGCACGCATGTGGAAATCATGCAGGCGGCGCTGCGGGCGGTTCAGTTGCGGGCGAAAAGTGTTGGTGTTGTGGGTGTTGCGGGTGTTGTGGGTGTTGCGGATGTCGCGGCTGTCGCGGCTGTCGCGGATGTTGCGGGCGGTGTTGACCTTGCGGATGGCGGACCCGCGCGATGAGCCAGGACGCGCTGGGGTCACCGCTGCATCACCTGGGCCTGCCCGCGGACCTGCTGCACGGCGTGGCCTTGCGTCCGCCTGCCGTGCTGTGGGATGGCGCGCGGTATCGCGGCAGCGTCTTGCAGAAGGCGCAGTGGGATCAGGCGCGCGCGCTGTCGGGCGTTGTGACGGTAGTTCGGCACACACACTTCGCGGGCGTCGTCGCCGTCTCGCCCGTTCATGCCAGGCAGGCGGCCATGGCCTTGGCGCCCGTATGGGAAGCGCCGGATTCAGTCCAGACGCCACGTGATGATGTCGCGGATTCGGACGAAATTCGTTATGGCCTGTGCCTGCCGTCCTTTGAAGCGCCAGCCGGTGCTCGGGCGACGGTATGGGCGCTGAACGGGCATGCCGGCGTGTGGCTGCCGCCATGCACGCCCGGCACGCAAGCTCAGATACGCCGCGAGCTGGCGGCGCTGCTGCAACAAGCGCAAGAGACGATCCGCGTCACGGTGCATGCCACGATCGACGAGGCGGTCTCCGAAGGCCACGACGCGGTGCATCCGCTGGACTTGATGGACGCCGCCGCCGACGCCGCGCTGCTGTCGCAAGCAGTGGGCCGGCCGGTGTGCGTGGCCTGCCGGTCGGGTGTTGCTGAAGAGTTGGTGCTGCGTCTGCCGGTCGATGATGCGACGTTCGACTCGGCGGGTTGGGACGCTGCTGCTTTGAACGCAGGTGCTTCGAATGCAGGTGCTTCGAATGAAGGTGCTTCGAATGCAGGTGCTTCGAATGCTGCTGCTTTGAATGCATGGGCTTCAAACGCCGACACCTCCAACGCCTCGGCCACCAACGCCACTACCTTCGCGCCGCAACCCGACTCGCGCGCCGCTGCCGGCGCCGCGTCGTTGCGGTCCGATGCACCCTGGGCGGTGCGCCCGAGCCTGGCGCGGCTGTTGAGCCAGCCCGCGCTGGCAGGCGCGTCGGCACAGGCGACGGTATGCGGCGCGTCGGTAACGTCACCCCGGCGCGCGCTGCCCCCGTTGCGCGCCAGTGTGGATGAATTGAACGCCGCGCAAGTCTTTGCGCAAGAAAGCCAATGGCATGAAGCCGCGCTAGCCCACGGCAAAGATCCCATCGCGTGGCGCGTGGAACACCTGCCCGAAGGCAAGGGCCGCGAGCTGGCGCGCCAAGTCGTGAGTCGCGCAAGATTAAACACCGGCGCCGGAGCAGGCGCAGACGCAGGCGAAGACGCAAACGCAAACGCAGGCGAAGACGCAGACGCAAACACCGACGCCGACGCCGACGCCGCCCCAGCGCCCAGCGCGGGCCTGCTGCATGGCACGGGCTTCGCCACCGCACAGGTGCAATGCGTGGATGACGACGGCGCCGCCCGCATGGTGTGGTGCGCCTGGGTGGCCGAGGTATCCGTGCGCGCCCAAACCGGTCAGGTCGAAGTCACCCGCGTGGTCGCCGGCCACGACAGCCAGCGCCTGCAACCGGCGCAAGGCGCGCCCGTTCACGCCCATATCGAACAGCAAACGCCATGGCTGCTGGATAACGCGCGCCGTCTGCTGGCGGGGCCGCCGGCGTTTGACGATTGGGTCAGCCCGTCATTCAAGGATGACGCGCCAGGCCGGGCCGTACGCCCCTACGAAGGGAGCGACGGCGCGATGCTGCCCCGCCCGGCGGGAGACGTCGCGGACGGCAACGTCACACAAGGTCGTCTGGCCATGGACGGCGTGGTCACCTTGCCCGCCGCCGCCGCCATCGCCAACGCCATCCATAACGCAACCGGCGTGCGCCTGCGGCAAGCGCCGTTCGACACCGAGGCGTTGCGCTTGGCGTTGCAAGACCATGGGCGATCAACGTGGGGCACGTCGGCGCGGGGTCGTCTGGCGCGAGCCGGCGTGTGGCTCGCGGCCGGCGTCGCCGGTCTGGCCGGCATGGTCGCCGCGCTGTGGCCCATCAAGCCTGCGTTGCCTTTAACGGCTGGCCCCGACGTTTCCCTGTATTCCATGCGGGCCATCGAACGGGGCCGCCTGGTCGCCGCTGCCGGGGATTGCATCGCCTGCCACACCGCGCCCGGTGGCCAAGCCAACGCGGGCGGTCTGGCGCTGGACACCCCCTTCGGCACGATCTATTCCACCAACATCACGCCCGACAACGACACCGGCATCGGCCGCTGGTCCTACCCCGCGTTCGAGCGCGCCATGCGCCAGGGCGTGCACCAGGACGGCCGTCAGCTGTATCCCGCGTTTCCCTACACGGCCTATGCCAAATTGAGCGAAGCGGACATGCAGGCGTTGTATGGCTACCTGATGTCGCAACCCGCCGTTAAGTCCGAGCCGCCGAAGACGCAGTTGGCCTTCCCCTTCAATATGCGCCCGCTCTTGGCCGGCTGGAATGCGCTGTTTCACGACGCCACGCCCTTCACGCCGGACCCGTCGCGCAGCGCGCAGTGGCTGCGTGGTGCGTATCTGGTCGAGGGCGTTGGCCACTGCGCCGCTTGTCATTCACCGCGCAACCGCCTGGGCGCGGAGAAGAAGGGCGTGCATTACCTGGCAGGGGGCGAGGCAGAAGGCTGGACCGCACCCGCCTTGAACCAACTGGCCAGCGGACCACGCGCCTGGTCGGGTGATGAACTATTCCAGTATCTGCGCACGGGCTATTCCCCCAGCCACGGCGTGGCGGCCGGGCCGATGGCGCCCGTGATCCACGGCTTGGCAGAATTGCCGGACAACGACCTCAAGGCGATCACCACATATTTGCTGGACTTACCGAAGCGGCAGGGCGACGGCAACGGCGAATATGCTGCGTCGGCGGCATCGGCTTCGGCATCGGCTTCGGCGTCGGCTTCGGCATCGGCTTCGGCATCGGCTTCTGCGACACCGTCGCCCTCGCCGTCGTTGCCCTCGCCATCGTCCAAGACCGAGACCGAGACCACGGCCGAGACCACAACCGACACCGCGGCTGCGCCCAAGACTTCCTCTGCGTCTGCCTCCGCCACCACGCCCGCCGCTGCAACGATCCAATCCCTGCAAGGCCGGCGCGCCAACGGTGAACGCATCTATCAGAACGCCTGCGCGGTCTGCCACGAGGCCGGAAGCGGGCCCACGCTGTTCGGCGCCAAGCCCTTGCTAAGCGCCAACACCAACCTGCACGCCGACACGCCCGACAACCTGATCCAGGTGATCTTGCACGGCATTCAGGAACCCGCCGACGACGCGCTGGGGTACATGCCGGGCTTCAAGGACAGTCTTGACGACAGGCAGGTCGCCGACCTGCTGGGCTATTTGCGGGAACGTTTTGCGCCGGACAAAGAGGCCTGGGCCGATCCCGGCACGACGATTAAACAGCTACGCAACCATGCGGAGCTGAATTAAGGAAAACGCGGCCATAACGCGTGCGGCTTTAGTGATGATCACATCAAGGGGTTTCATCTATGTCAGCTTCATTGGTATCCGTGGACAAGGCCATTCAGGTGGCCGGCGTCGGCAAGTTCCAGTATCGGCTCTTCGTGATATTTGGCCTGGTCTGGATGGCCGACGCCATGCAGGTGCTGTCCATCGGCTTTTCCGCGCCGTCCATCGCCAAGACCTTTGGCATCACCGTGCCCCAAGCGCTGCAAAGCGGCACGTTCTTCTTCATCGGCATGTTGATCGGGGCGTTCGTCTTCGGCCGGATGGCCGACCGCATCGGCCGGCGACCCGTCCTGATGATCGCGGTGGTCATCGACGCCTGCGCGGGCGTGGCTTCGGCCTTCGCGCCTGAGTTCACGTGGCTGCTGCTCCTGCGTTTCCTGACGGGCATCGGCGTGGGCGGCACGTTGCCGGTGGACTACACGATGATGGCCGAGTTCCTGCCCAGCGATCGCCGTGGCCGCTGGCTGGTGCTGCTGGAATCGTTCTGGGCCGTGGGCACCATCTTCCTGGCGCTGCTGGCGCTGGCGGCGGTGTCGTGGGGCGATGACGCCTGGCGCGTGATCTTCTTCGTTACGGGCCTGCCCGCACTGATCGGCGTGGTGCTGCGGTTCTACATCCCGGAATCGCCGATGTACCTGAACCGCAACGGCAAATCCGACCAGGCGCGCAAAGTGCTGGAACGCGTCGCGCGCGTCAACCAGCGCAACATCGAAGTGCCCGCGCTGCAACCGGAAACGCCCGTCAACAAATCCATGTTCGCCTTGTTCTCGCCCAGCTACCGCCGCCGCAGTATCGGGCTGCTTCTGGCATGGGCGCTGATCTCCATCGCGTACTACGGCGTCTTCGTGTACCTGCCCATCAAGCTCAGCACCGCCGGCTTTGCCTTCATGCGCGGCCAGGAATTCCTGGTGCTGCTGGCGTTGGTGCAATTGCCTGGTTTTGCGCTGTCTGCCTATGGCGTCGAACGCTGGGGCCGCAAGCCCACGCTGGTCGGCTTCCTGATTTTGAGCGCGGTAGGCTGCATGCTGTACAGCCTGGGCACCGACCCCGCCGTGGTGATCGGTTCCACCTTGCTGATGAGCTTTTCGCTGCTGGGCACGTGGGGCGCGCTATATGCGTTCACGCCCGAGGTCTACCCAACGGACTTGCGCGCCAGCGGCATGGGCATGGCGGGCGCGGTGGCGCGTTTTGGCGGGTTGTTCGCCCCGGCCATCATCGCGCCCATCATGACCAGCCACTTCACGCTGTCGCTAGTCGTGCTGTCCAGCATGTTGCTGGCGGGCGCCGTGTCGATCTGGTCGGTAGACGTGGAGTCGCGCAACCGCGCGCTGGATTGATGGTGGTGTAAATCGGGGGTGCCGCCGGCGTGAATAGCGCCGGCGTGCTGCCAGTAACGGCGACGAACAGCTCAGACCTGTTCGTCGCCGTTCAACATTTTGGTCAGCAGAAAATGCAGCGCCACGCGCTCGGCCGGGTTCAGATTGCCGTAGGTGCTTTCCGTGATCTGCTTGGCAAACGGTTCCATCTTTTGAACCAGCGCTTGCCCGACGGGCGTCAGGTTGATAACCACTTTGCGCCGGTCAACCGGGTCGTGATCCACCTGCACCAATTCGCGCTGCTTCAACCTGTCCACCACGCCGCGCACCGTAGCTTGGTCAATGACCGTCGCCTTGACCAGGTCCGCCAGTGAACTTGCAACGTTATCCCGCACCGAACACAGCACGACAAACTGCGCGGCGGTGAGCTGAGAGTCGGGGATGTAGTGCTGAAACAAAGCGGTGTGACGCTGATAGACACGCCGCAGCAGGTGACCTATCTGATCAGAAAACAAATAGCCTTCCGTGGTGGACGAGGACTTGCCTTTCATATTGCGCATAAGCCTATCCGAAGCAATGCATGGGTCATGATGATCTTTATCAACGGTGTGCAGATTGACGGTATGTCTAGTTTGCCAGCAGCGGCACGGTTTGCGGGTTGTAGGTACTGTATGCGCCGCCGCAGCTTGCATAAGGGGCCGCGCGTGCGGGTACGCCGGTGGCGCGTATGCCTAGTTTGTCTTTCGGCAAATGTACCTGCACAAAGCGTTCCACTTCGACCGTGCCGTCAGGCAGGAAATACAGCTGTAGACGCATCAGCGTGGATTCTCCGTCAACGGGTTCAGGATGTCGAAACGCGGGCGCGTGCAGCGTTGCGGTGTGCCAGGGGTGGGCGGCGTTGGCAGTGCTGCTGGGTTCAGGCGCTTCCGGCGTTTCCGGCGTTCCCGGAGTTCCCGGCGTTCCCGGCGCGCCAGTCGTTTGCCACCGCAGCGCCAGTGGCCGGCTAAGCATAATAAACGCCGCACCGATAGGCCGCGCAAAATCATGGCAGGCGGCCGGCAACGGCGCGAGGGAAACAAGCGCGCGGTCGCCGATATCCAGCGTCTGACCATTCACTTCAAGCCGAGCGATAGCGCTGCTGGTGTAATTGACCGCACTGAGCAACACCAGCCCGTGCTGCCCCTTTCGATCAAGACGCTGCTCAGTCATCCCCGCCAAACGGTTCAGCACAGGGGCAACCTCGACACGGTCGGGATAATGAAAATACAGATACCGCAACATCGATCTATCCGGCTTATTCAGCGCCGATGAAAAGCGCGCCACGTCCGGGTAAGCAAGACGCGTCAACGGCAACGATGCGGCGACAGCATCGCCCGACGCAGAAAGATATCTGTACTGCGCGATATCCTCGCGCAAGCGCGTGCCGTCATACGGAAAAGGCTGGGTCGCGGCCGGGCTGGGATATCGATTGAACACCATGAACTGCTGCGCTTCAGCGGCCGCAAACGGCATTCTTGGCCCTGCACCCGACGACGTGGTGGCGTAAGGCGTGGTGTCGATCCACAGATCTTTGCCGCTAAGGTTGACGTGCGTTTCGGCAATATAGGGATGCGCATCGCTAAAGCGCTCGCGTTTGGATTTTTCGAACGATTCGCTGGCCGGGTAAATCAGCATGGCGATCAGCGTCGGCAAGAACAGCCAGGCATGGACCCGGCCCGGCACACGGCCCCGATCGCGAGAAAGGTAGTAGAGCCAGACGATGATCAGCAGGATGGCCAGTGGCCCGCCCACCCAGATTGCGGCAGTAAGAAGGGCGACGATGCCCCAGCCCAGGTCGGGAGTTAACGCGGCGGTAAGGCCAAGGAATGCCAGCCACCCGGCCAGGGCAATCGAGATGATCAGGCCGAAGAGGTAATCCCGGTAGGGGGTGGTGGTCATTGGGAGGGGATGCGATTGTCTGAAGGTGATTGCCGCGCTGTTGAACGGGACTTTACCTGACAGCGGCTTGGGGCGCGGTGGACTTATAAAGCGCTTCAAAACCCCGTATGCCGAATTTGAGAGGCCCGACCTTATCTGCGTCGATGGTGTCTCCACCACGAGAATCTCACCGTTCCAGCAGTGCGATTCATGTTGCTGGCTTTCTAGGGCCAAGCGAGGAAGTCCGGCTGACGTAAACGGCCTGAGTACTGGTGGCAGCATAAAGCTCATGCGTAGGCACAGGCTGTCAAGGTGAACATCATCGGGCCTGTCTGCTAGACTCACCGCGACGTTAAACGACTTTGGAAGACTCTTGAATCCTAATGCCGTGAGTGCTGATCCTTGGGTAGCCGCAGCTCTCTGAGGTGGATCGGTGGGTGCGGGCCGGCGGTGCTGATGATGAGCCGGAAGACGGGGGCGAGCAAAAATGAATTTAGTGAAGAAAGGCATCGCATGAGCCTGGAAGGACAACTCCTCGACCAGAAGTCTTTGCGCGCGGTAACCGGCAAGACAGCAGACTGGAACGAAATCGCCAAGGATTGCGTTGCCTTTGCCAATGCGACTGGCGGTCGTCTGCTTCTGGGTATCGAGGATGGGCAGGACTCCCCGCCTGTTGGCCAACACATACCCGTGGATCTGGCCGACATATTGCGCCGCAAGTTGAGCGAGCGCACCGTCAACGTGACGGTGCTGCCGGATGTCGTCACCGCTCCGAATGGAGGCCAGTACATCGATCTGCGTATCCCGCGCGCCGTAGCCGTTGCGTCTACCACGGATGGTCGCTATTTCCTGCGTGTGGCTGACCAAAGCAAGCCGGTGACTGGCGACGATGTGATGCGTCTGGCTACCGAGCGTTCCGCGGTGCCGTGGGAAACGCAAACCACTCTGCATATTCCGCGCGTTGAGATCGATGCCGCCAAATGCGACAAGTTGCTGCAGGCCTTACGCGCTTCCGACCGGGTTAAGGCGTCAGTCAAGGAAAAGTCCGACGAAGAATTGATCGATCACTATCTTCTCGCGCAAGGACAGTCCCTTACCAACCTAGGCGTGCTCTGCCTTGGCCGTCAGCATCATCGTGCGCAACTGACGACGGCGCCGGTGATTCAGTTCATCAAGTACGACGAGCAAGGGCAGAAGGTAAACAAGCTCGTTTGGGATGATCACACGCAAAGCCCGATGGAGCTGATCGAAGCGGTCTGGGCGGAAGTGCCGGATTTCCGTGAGCGCTACGAACTGCCGGACGGCCTGTATCGTCAAAACGTGCCCGCCTTCGATGAAATTGTGGTGCGTGAGTTGCTAGTCAACGCGTTGGTGCACCGGCCCTATACCCAGCGCGGCGATATCTTCTTGATGCTGCACCCAGACCGATTGGAAGTGGTTAACCCTGGTCCGCTGCCTCTTGGCGTCACGCCGCAGAACGTGCTGCACACCACGGTGCGCCGCAACGAGCATTTAGCCCGTCTGTTCCATGACTTGAAACTGATGGAGCGCGAGGGAAGCGGCTTTGACAAAATTTTTGAGGTGCTGCTTTCACAAGGTCGTCCGATGCCGGAACTGATCGAAACACATGATCGCGTTCAGGTCACGGTCCGCCGCCGCATCCTGAAACCCGAGGTCATCGACTTTATCGCCCAGGCGGATCAAACCTATCAGCTCACGCAGCGTGAGCGTATTGCCTTGGGGCTACTGGCACAGTACGAAGCACTGACCGCTCGCGAACTGGTCACCAAATTAGAGCTGCCCTCGGTCGATGCCCTGCCGCCTTGGATCAAACGCTTGGTAGATTGGCAACTGGTGCAAAGCGCCGGACGCACCCAAGCGACACGCTACTTTATTGATCCGAAACTGCTTCGCAGCTTGCAATTTATTGGGGAAACCACCCTCAAACGCATCGAGCCACACCGTTTGGCTGCGCTGGTGCTGGAAGACCTGCAGCGCTATCCCAAATCAGCCATCAGCGACATCCACCAGCGTATCGGCGGCGAAATCCATCCGAAGCAAGTCAAGCGAGCTCTTGAGGATTTGATTGAACGCGGTGCGGTGCGTTTTGAGGGCAGCAATCGCTGGCGGCGATACTGGGCGATGTGATGCAGCCTATCGGACAATCCGCGGCCTATCAGTGATAGCCGGGCGATAGAGTCTGGGCGATACGCCGTTATTAGCCTATGAATCAGACATTTCTATCGTCCGTCGGGCAAAACGGGAACGAATGCGGGCACTTTACCGCAACGACCGATTTCCTTGGGTACAGACTTCACGCTTAAAACCACTCAGCCTTTCAAGCAGGGAGGTCGCCGTCACCTTCTATGATCCAGATCTTGGGTGGCGCCAGCACGCGGATCAAGAAAAACTTTTGAGCCTCCAGGAGCTTGGCGATTTATTTCGCTCTCCGCAGATCGAAGACTAGTCCCGCAGCGGCTTGAAGGAACGCAAGCTTACTAGCCATAGAGATCGAGATAACCAAGCCGAAGAGCTAGTGCCGGTAGGACCTAACCGACATTGCGCGTGGCGAAGGCGTCTGAAGGCGAGCACGGCGCCGTTGAAATTGGGCGTCGCCTAACCACGATTGCATGGAGGGCGCTCCAGCGCTACCACCCTTATCAAGTGCTGCGCGCGTTCCCCTCGTTCAACGGCCCCAACGCATCAACCTTCGCCGCAACAACCTGGCATGCCACCACCAGATCAGTGACGATCCGCTCATCCACATTCAAGTCGCCCTCGTACTCGCCAAGATTACGAATGTCATGGCATTTCGACAGAATGCGCCACACCTCCGGTCCGAGTCCAAGTGTGTGCGGCAATAGCTGAAAGACAAGATAGCGATTGGTGCAGCGATAGCCGCTCCGGCGTAACGCCGCCAAGCACAGCGCGTGGGCGGCGTTGTAGGCCAAGTCGAAGCGGCTCTCTATTGAAAGCGACACGTTGCAGGCGTCGCGCAACCTTGCGTGCCCCGAGCGTTTCAGGCCTTCAAATTCTTTGGTATCGGCAGGCTCAGCCTTCAGCGATTTTCCCGGGCCACTCAGCTTTTCAAGTGGGGAGGTCACCGTCGGCTCCTATGATCCAGATCTTGGGCTGCGCCAGCACTCGGGTCAGGAAAGACTCTTGCGCCTCTACGCGCTTCGTGAATTCCTTGCGCGTGAGGATGGTGGGGTTCACCGGCCGGCCGAGCTTGTTCCCCACATCTTCCAGCGCCGCAAACACATCGCCGTAGCTGATGTCGTCACTAAGCAGCATCAGATCAATATCGCTGCGGGCGGTGTCGGTATTTTTAGCAACCGAGCCGTAGACGAACGCCGCCATGATCTTTGAGGACAGAGGGGCAAGCGCCTCGCGTAGCGGTCCGGCCAAGCCGATGGTCTTCTGCACAATCGCGCATAGTTCCGCGAAGATGGGCGAGTCGGGATTGGCTTGGTAGTGCTTCTGATTGCCGACCGCCTTCACCGTGACCAAGCCGGCCTGCGTCAAGTTGGCCAACTCGCGTTGCACCGATCCGGATCCGCTGGCAACGAGGCCGATTATTTCCGTGGCATAGAAGCTGCGATCCGGTTGGCCGAAAAGCAACCCTAGCACGCGTTGTTTGGTGCCGGGGAAAAGCGCGTCAGCGAGACCGCTGTGCGCGAGGGGGGCTTCGATCGTTATACCCATATTGGGTGTGATTGTACCCAAATTGGGTATCTTTGGAAGTGGCCGTGCGCGCGAGTAGTTGAGCGTACGCCTTGTGTTGTCCAACCCCACGCGCATCAACGAAAAAAGCCTCTGCGTATGCAGAGGCTTTGGAATCTTCGGTAGCGCATTCTCGGCTCATCAAACGAACCTGCCGTTCACAACCACATCGCTCTACGCCATCAAGAGGCGGAACGTATGCGCAGTAAATGCTGAGAAATTTGCGTTGCGCGGGCAAGAAAAAAACCGGCGGATGTTTGAGAGCTTTCTGGTGCCCGGGGCCGGAATCGAACCGGCACGCCTTGCGGCGGGGGATTTTGAGTCCCCTGCGTCTACCAATTTCACCACCCGGGCAAGGGGGTCGCGAACACGTCCAGATGACGGCTGCGGGAGAACGAAGACAGCGATTATATGCGTACTTTCAAAAATTGTCAGGCGGCCTCAAATCCAGCCCCTGATCAAGGCCGGATCCGCCCGGCCATCCAGCCGAAAACGGACCCAGCCCTCAAGCACTATCTACTTCTTTTCCGGCAAGAACCAGTTCATGACCAAGGCGCAGATCCCGCCGGTGGCAACGCCCGATTCCAGCACGCTCTTCACCGCGTGCGGCAGGTGCGACAGAATTTCAGGCACTTGCGAGACGCCCAGCCCCAAGGCCAGCGACACCGCGATGATCAACAACGCACGGCGGTCCAGCTGAATTCCAGCCAGGATGTTGATGCCGGACGCGGCGACGGCGCCGAACATCACCATGGCGGCGCCGCCCAGGACGGGTTCGGGCACGGCTTGCAGCACGCCGGCCACACCGGGAAACAGGCCCAGCAGGATCAGCATGCCGGCGATCCATACGCCGACGTGGCGGCTGGCGATGCCGGTCAGCTGGATCACGCCGTTGTTCTGCGCAAAGACCGAGCTGGGGAAGGTGTTAAACACGCCGGCCAGGAGCGAATTCGCGCCGTTGACCAGCACGCCGCCCTTGATGCGCTGCATCCACAGCGGGCCTTCGACGGGCTGCTTGGACACCTTGCTGGTGGCGGTGACGTCGCCGATGGCTTCCAGCGACGTGACCAGGTAGATGATCAGCATCGGCACGAACAGCGCCCACGAGAAGCCCAGGCCGAAGTGCAGCGGCACGGGGATCTGGAACAGGGCGGCTTCGCGTGCGCCGGTGAAGTCCAGGCGGCCCATGGACGCGGCGGCGATGTAGCCGACTGCCAGTGCCAGCACCAGCGCCGTGCTGCGGATCCAGACGACCGGCACGCGGTTCAGCAGGATGATGGTGCCCAGCACCAAGCCGGACAGCGTCAAGTTTTCCGCGCTGGCGAAGGTGCCGTTGGCCATGGCGCCGAAACCTCCGCCCATGCTGATCAGGCCGACCTTTATCAAGGTCAGGCCAATCAACAGCACGACGATGCCGGTCACCAGCGGGGTGATCAGGCGTTTGACGAAGGGCAGGATGCGGCTGATGCCCATTTCCACGAACGAACCGGCGATGACCACGCCGAAGATCGCGGCCATCACGGCTTCGACCGGCGTGCCTTGCTTGACCATGACCGAGCCGCCCGCGATCAGCGGGCCGACGAAGTTGAAGCTGGTGCCCTGCACGATGAGCAAGCCGGCGCCCAGCGGGCCGAAGCGCTTGCACTGCACGTAAGTGGCGATGCCGGAGATGACCAGCGACATGGACACGATCAGCGTGGTGTCGCGGCTGCTGACGCCCAGCGCCTGGCAGATCAACAGGCCGGGGGTGACGATGGGAACCAGGATGGCCAGCAGGTGCTGCAACGCGGCGACGAAGGCGACGGGCGGCGCGGGGCGGTCGTCGGGGCCGT
>NZ_LBHW02000048.1:0-39985 GCF_001005835.2 Achromobacter sp. LC458 | reverse complement strand
ACCCCCTGCAATGCAAACACAAACCCCCGATTCTGGCGCGACTCCCGCTAGCCGGAATCAGCTGCACCGCGTGCTCAAGGCGCGCCACCTGACGATGATAGCGCTGGGCGGAGCCATCGGCACCGGCCTGTTCGTGGCCTCGGGCGCGGCCATCGCGCAAGCCGGCCCGGGCGGCGCCCTGCTCGTCTACCTGGTGATCGGCCTGATGGTCTACTTCATCATGACCAGCCTGGGCGAGCTTGCCACCTTCATGCCGGTGTCCGGGTCGTTCTGCACCTATGCGTCGCGCTATGTAGACCCCGGCTTTGGCTTCGCGCTGGGATGGAATTTCTGGATCAGCTGGGCCACGGTCGTCGCCGTGGACGTGGTGGCCGCCCAATTGGTCATGGCGTACTGGCTGCCGGACACGCCGGGCTGGATATGGAGCGTGGCCTTTTTGGCACTGACCTTCGGGCTGAACGCGTTTTCGGCGCGCAGCTTTGGCGAGGCCGAATACTGGTTCGCCATCATCAAGGTGGTGGCGGTGCTGTGCTTTATCGCCGTCGGGCTGGGCATGCTGGTGGGCATCATCCACAGCGGCGATCAGGTCGGCCTGGTGAACTGGACCGTCGGCGATGCGCCCTTCGTGGGCAACGCGGCCACCTGGGTCGGCGTGGCCATGGTGGTGGCCTATTCCTTCCAGGGCACCGAACTGGTGGGCGTGGCCGCCGGCGAATCCGAAAACCCGCGCCGCAACGTGCCGCGCGCCATCAACAACGTGTTCTGGCGCATCCTGCTTTTCTATGTGCTGGCCATTCTGATCATCGGCCTGCTGCTGCCCTATACCGACCCGCAACTGCTGCGCAACGAAGTGGAAGACATCGCCGTCAGCCCCTTCACGCTGGTGTTCCAGCACGCCGGCCTGCTGTCGGCCGCCACCGTGATGAACGCGGTGATCCTGACGTCGGTGCTGTCGGCCGGCAATTCGGGCATGTACGCCGCCACCCGCATGCTGTTCAACATGGCGGCCGAGGGCCAGGCGCCCGCGCTGTTCAAGCGGCTGACGCCTGGCGGCGTGCCGCTATACGCGCTGCTGGCCACCACGGCACTGGCCTGCCTGTGCCTGTTCAGCGTGGTCTACAGCCCCAAGGCCGTCTATATCTGGCTGCTGAATTTTGCGGGCATGACGGAATTCATCGTCTGGTTGAGCATCGCGATCAGCCATTACCGCTTTCGCCGGGGCTACGTGCGGCACGGCTACGACACGGCCGACCTGCCCTACAAGGCCGGCCTGTTCCCGTTTGGGCCGGTGCTGGCCTTTGTGCTGTGCCTGGTGGTGACGCTGGGCCAGAACTACCAGGCGTTCTTGCAGGATCGCATCGACTGGATCGGGGTGGTGTCCACGTATCTGGCCATTCCGCTGTTCCTGGCGCTGTGGATCGGGCATCGCGTGGTGAAGAAATCGCGCTGGGTGCGCTACGGCGACATGCGCTTTTACGGGCTGGATCTGGATCGGGGATAGGCCTGGCCAGACGGGCCGACACCCGAAAAGGGTGACAAAAGGGCAGCAAAGGGATCACCGAAGGGCGACAAAAAGGAAGCTACAATACTGTATATTCATACAGTAATGATGACTCCTGAACGCATCCATCCCGCGTTGTGGCGCGCCACCCAGTTGGCTAAAGGCGCCGCGCGCAACCTGCCTACCGGGCACGCTTCGCTTTCCGCCGAGCTGCCGGACGGCGGCTGGCCGCTGGGGTCTCTTATCGAACTGTTGACGCCGCATCCGGGCGTGGGCGAAATCCGCCTGCTGCGCCCGGCGCTGGCCCAGCTGGAAACGCGCCGCCCCATTGCGCTGGTCCAGCCGCCGCACGTGCCCCACATCGCCAGCTGGATGAGCTGGCGGCTGGACCCCCGGCAATTGCTGTGGGTGGCGCCGCAAAAACCCGTCGACACCCTGTGGGCGACGGAACAAATCCTAAAAAACGGCAGTTGCGGCGCCCTGATCTGCTGGTTGCCGCACGTGCGCCCCGAATCCCTGCGCCGCCTGCATCTGGCGGCCCAGGCCAGCGACCTGCTGTTCATTGCCATCCGCCCGGCCAGCGCCGCGCAAAACGCCACCCCCGCCCCGTTGCGGCTGGCGCTTGCGCCGGCCCCGGGCGGTTTATCCGTTCATATTCTGAAGCGCCGGGGGCCTGTCTGCGACACCCCGCTGTACGTGGGCCTGGAGCCCGGCGCGCTTACGCCGTCTTCTCCCCGCCATGCGCCTCTGGATCGCCGCCTTCCTGCGCTGCCTGCCGCTGGACGTACTACGCCCGCACTGGCCGCATGAGGGGCACGCGTTCGCCGTCCTGGACCAGGAACGCGTTGCCGCCCTCACCCCCGCCGCCCGCCAGGCCGGCGTCAAACCGGGCATGCGCCGCGCCGGCGCGGCCGTTATCGCCCCCCAGGTCGAGCTCTTGCCCCGCCAGCCCCAAGCCGAAGCCGACACCCTGCACGGCGCGGCGCTGGCGCTGCTGCAATACACCCCTGAAATTGCCTTGGGCGATGCCGACACCGTGCTGTTGAACGTGGGCGCCAGCCTGATGTTCTTTGGCGGCCCGCGCGCGCTTGCCCGGCACATACGCGCCACCCTGCAAGCGCTGGACCTGCGCGTGTCGCTGGGCATGGCGCCCACGGCCCGGGGCGCCTGGCTGCTGGCGCATCGGGCCGGCCGCCGCATGCCCCGGCGCACGCTCACCCTGCCCACGCTGGCCCGCCGGCTGGACGCCCTGCCAGTAGCGCTGCTGCCCCAGGCGCAGGCGCGGCTGGACTGGCTGGGCGACATCGGCTGCCATACCCTGGCCGACCTGCGCGCCCTGCCGCGCGCCGGCCTGCAACGGCGCAGCGCGCCCGACCTTCTGCCGGCCCTGGACGCCGCCTATGGCCAGGCGCCCGAACTGTATCGCTGGATCGAACCGCCCAACCAGTTTTCCCGGCGCATCGAACTCATGGACTACGTCGAGCACACCGACGCCGTGCTGGCAGTGGCGCGCCGCCTGGCCGAGCAGCTGGGCGGCTGGCTTACCGCCCGGCAACTGGCGGTGCGCCGCGTGGTGCTCTGCATGGAACACGAACGCGGCCGCCATGCCCGCCCGCCCACCGAACTGGAACTGGCGCTGGCGCAGCCGGTCTGGCAGGCGCCGCAGATCTTGCACCTGCTGCGCGAAAAGTTGAACCACGTCACGCTGGAAGCGCCCGTCATCGCCGTATCGCTGCTGGCGCCCGACACCGTGGAACAGCCCGCCGTCAGCACCACCTTGTTCCCCGAGCCCGGCGGCACCGCGGCCGACCACGCCCGGCTGCTGGATCTGCTGGTGGCCCGGCTGGGTCGCGACCAGGTGCGCCATGCCCATCCCACGCCCGACCACCGCCCCGAAGCCGCCAATTCCTGGGGCGATGCGCTGGCCACCCCGCGCCCGCCCCAGCCCCTGCCGCCCTTGCTTGACCGCCCCTTCTGGCTGCTGGAAACGCCGCTGGCCTTGAAGCTGTCGGGTCATCGCCCCCAGTACGGCGGCCAGCCGCTGCGGCTGGTGCGCGGGCCGGAACGCATCGAAAGCGGCTGGTGGGACCCGGCCCTGACCGTGCGCGATTACTTCGTTGCCGAAGACGCGGCGGCGGCGCGCTACTGGATCTACCGCGAACGCGACGCCGAACACGCGCGCTGGTTCCTGCACGGGCTGTACGCTTAAGGCCGGCCCCATGCAAGACGATCCCTACGACCCGTCCGACCCGGCCGACCCCGCCGACCCCGCTGCGTTAGCCACCCTGCCCGGCTACGCCGAGCTGCAATGCCAGTCGAATTTTTCCTTCCTGCAAGGCGCCTCGCACCCGGAAGAACTGGTCGCGCGCGCGGCGGAACTCGGCTACGCCGCGCTGGCGCTGACCGACGAATGCTCGCTGGCCGGCGTGGTTCGCGCCCACATGGAGGCCAAGACCCAGAAGCTGCCGCTGATCATCGGCGCCACGTTCCAGCTGCGCGCCGCGCCCGACGCCGCCCCGCTGGGCCTGACCCTGCTGGCGCAAACCCGCGAAGGCTACGGCAACCTGTCCGAACTCATCACGCTGGCCCGCACCCGCGCCCCCAAGGGCGAATACCGGCTGGCCCCCGAAGACCTGACCCACCCGCCCAAGGGCTACGAACACCTGCGCCAGTTACCGGAATGCCTGGCCATCCTGACGCCCGCCTACGGCACCGACGCCGACCGCCTGGCCGAGCAGGCGCGCTGGCTGGCACGCGTGTTTGCCAACCGCGCCTGGGTCGGCTTGAACCTGCTGTACCGGTCGCGCGACGACCAGCACCGCGCCGCCGTCGAACACGCCGCCCGCCAGGCCGAGCTGCCCGTCGTAGCGGTGGGCCAGGTGCAGATGCATGTGCGGTCGCGCAAGCCCCTGCACGACACGCTGGCCGGCATCCGCACCCGCCAGACCGTCGCCCAGTGCGGCTACGAATTGTCCGAAAATGCCGAGCAGCATCTGCGCACCCGCATGCGCCTGGCCAACCTGTATCCGCCCGACGCGCTGGCGCAGACCCTGGTGGTGGCGCGCCGCTGCGCGTTTTCGCTGGACGAGCTGCGCTACGAATACCCCGACGAGGTCGTGCCGCCCGGCCACACGCCCGCCTCTTATCTGCGCCAGGAAACCCTGGCCGGCGCCGCCCGCCGCTTTCCTGCCGGCGTCCCGGAAAACGTCGAAGCCCAGATCGAAAAAGAACTCGACCTGATCGGCGAGCTGCACTACGAAGCGTATTTCCTGACCGTCTACGACATCGTCCAGTACGCGCGCAGCCAGGGCATCCTGTGCCAGGGCCGGGGGTCCGCCGCCAACTCCGCCGTCTGTTATTGCCTGGGCATCACCGCCGTCGATCCGGCCCGAGGCAACAACCTGTTTGAACGTTTCATCAGCAAGGAACGCAACGAACCCCCCGACATCGACGTGGACTTCGAACACCAGCGCCGCGAAGAAGTCATCCAATACATCTACGACAAATACGGACGCGACCGCGCCGCCCTGACCGCCGTGGTCATTTCGTACCGGCCGCGCAGTGTGTTGCGCGACACCGGCAGCGCGCTGGGCGTGGACCTGGGCGTCATCGACGCGGTGGCGCGCGCCCATCAATGGTGGGACGGCAAAAAGGAAATGCTGCGCACGCTGGGCACCTGCGGGCTGGACCCGGAATCGCGCGTGGCGCGGCAATGGGCGTCGCTGGCGCAAACCATGATGGGCTTTCCACGCCACCTGTCGCAGCACCCCGGCGGCTTTGTGATTTCACGCGGCAAGCTGTCGCGGCTGGTGCCCATTGAAAACGCCGCCATGCAGGACCGCAGCGTCGTGCAATGGGACAAAGACGACCTGGACGCGCTGAAACTGCTGAAAGTGGACGTGCTGGCGCTGGGCATGCTGTCCGCCCTGCGCCGCACGCTGGAATTGGCCGGCCAGCGCCGGGGCCGGCCGCTGGCGCTGCAAGACATACCCGAAGGCGACGAAGCCACCTACGACATGATCTGCGAGGCCGACACGGTGGGCGTGTTCCAGATCGAATCACGCGCGCAGATGACGATGCTGCCCCGCCTGCGTCCGCGCAAATACTACGACCTGGTCGTGCAGGTGGCCATCGTGCGCCCCGGCCCGATCCAGGGCGGCATGGTCCACCCCTACCTGCGCCGCCGCCAGGGCAAGGAAGCCGAAACCTATCCCAGCGAGAAGGTCCGAGGCGTGCTCAGCCGCACCATGGGCGTGCCCATCTTCCAGGAACAGGTGATGCAGATTGCCGTGGTGGCCGCCGGCTTCACCCCGGGCGAGGCCGACCAGTTGCGCCGCTCCATGGCCGCCTGGAAACGCAAGGGCGGCGTGGACAAATTCCGCATCAAGCTGGTGGGTGGCCTGCTGGCGCACGGCTACAAGCTGGAATTCGCCGAAGCGCTGTTCCGGCAGGTCGAGGGGTTTGGCGAATACGGGTTCCCGGAAAGCCATGCCGCCAGCTTCGCCCTGCTGGCGTACTTCAGTTCCTGGCTCAAGCGCCACGAACCCGAGGCCTTCCTGGCCGCCCTGCTCAATTCCCAACCCATGGGGTTCTACGCCCCCGCCCAACTGGTGCAGGACGCCCGCCGCCACGGCGTCTGTGTGCTGCCCGCCGACGTCACCGTCAGCGGCTGGGAATCCGCGTTGGAAACCCTGCCCGCCGACCACCCCGGCGCCCAGCGCCGCCCCCGCCCGCATTCGCCGCCTGCCGACCAGGCGCGCCCGGCCGTGCGGCTGGGTTTGAACTTGCTGCAAGGTATGCGCGAAGACGCCGCCCGGCGCATCGAACAGGCGCGCGCACAGGCGCCCTTTGCCGACACCGGCGACCTGGCCCGCCGCGCCACCCTGAACCGCCACGACCTGAACGTGCTGGCCGCCGGCGACGCGCTGCGCACGCTGGCCGGCCACCGCCGCCAAGCCAGCTGGGAAGCCGCCGCCAGCGTACAAAGCCGCGACCTGCTGCGCGACGCCGCCATCGTCGAAACGCAGGCCCCCCAGCTGTCGGCCCCGTCCGAAAGCCAGACCGTGGCCGCCGATTACCGCAGCCTGGGCCTGACGCTGCACAGCCACCCGGTCGCGCTGCTACGCCCCCAACTGGTCGCTCGCAACTTCCAACCCGCCGAGGTCCTGAACGGCTACCCCGACAAACGCGTCGCCCGCGCCTGCGGCATCGTCACCGTGCGCCAACGGCCACAAACCTCCAAGGGCGTCATCTTCGTAACCCTGGAAGACGAAACCGGCCCCGTCAACGTCGTCGTCCGTCCCGACCTGATCGAACGCCAACGCCGCGAACTACTCGGGGCCAAACTGCTGGGCGTCTACGGCACCTGGCAAAGCGTCGACGGCATCCGCCACCTGATCGCCCAACGCCTGGTGGACCTGTCCGACCTGCTGGGCGGCCTGGCGGCGCATAGCCGGAATTTTCATTGACGTCACGCGCTTGTCAAGTTCCCGAATCGGCATGCCCACGGGGCAAACCAACGCCAAAACCGATCAGATTTCAGGTGCTCGCTGATCCCTGATTACAGCGCGCCAAGGCTGGTCTATCATGGCTTTTTCGTCGTCGAGTAGTTGTAAGGAGCTTTACATGATCCGCAAGCTGATCCCTTTCCTTCTGATTGCCAGCCTGACCGCATGCGCCAATACCGGGACGTCTTCGTCCGGCGCGTCGTCGGCATCCAGCTCCTCCAGCGCGTCTTCCTCGTCCGGCGCATCCAGCGCGTCCGGTGGCTCTACTTTCGGCGGCTCATCCTATGGCGGGTCGGCAGGCGGCTCGGCCATGCCGGGCTACGGCACCAAGACTTGCGATGCGGCCGCGCTGCAATCGCAGATCGGCCAAAAGGCCACGACCTCTACCATGGAAGACCTGCGTACCCGCAGCGGCAGCAGCACGGCGCGCATTTTGCGCCCCGGTCAACTCGTGACCATGGAGTACAACGCCACCCGCCTGAACCTGATCGTGGATGACAAAGACGTCATGACCGCGATTCGCTGCGGCTGATCCGGCGGCATCCAAGGCAAGACGGCGCCGGCCGTCGCGCCCATCCCCGTCCCATTCCTCGCCATCCCCGCCCCGGCGGGCCGCCTCAGGCCGCGGGCGGCGTGGGTGGCACGTGGGGCAGGAATGCCCCCGCCACTTCGAACGCGCATTCCTCGCGCGCAATGTCTATCACCCGCGACACAATCGGGTTGACGATGTTTTTCTTGTGCACCGCGTAGTAATTGATCGTGGGCAGATCGGGCTGCACATTCAACTGGCACAGCGCGCCGCGCTCGACCAGCGGCGCAAAGTAGGCGCCAGGCAGATAGCTGATGCCCAGCCCCAGCATCGTCAACTGCGCCATCATCCCCAGGCTGTTGCAGGTCAACACCCGCTTGACGGGCAAACCCTGTTCCGCGAACCAGGCGTCATACAGATGCGACAGCGCGGAGTTGGTCGGCTGCGAAATCACCGGATACGGCGCCAGGTCCTGGGGTGACAAGCGCGCCTGGAAATCAATGTCCAGCGCGGGGCTGGCCATCCAGACGTTGGTGACGGCGCCCAGGTGCGTGCAGTCGTATTGGTAGCTCCAGAAAGGCCCCGGCATGATGGCCAGGTCCAACTGGTCTTGTTCCAGCCGTTCGTACAGCGTGATGCCACCGTCGATCTCGGGCATCAGCTGCACGCGCGGATAGCGCTGGCTGATCTGGTTGATCAGCCGCGCCAGCCAGGTCATGCCGACCAGTTCGGTCACGCCCAGCCGCACCACGCCTTCGAAACTGGCGGGGTCGGCCATGTTCTGCACGATGCGGCTGTTCAGGTCCAGCATCTCGCGCGCCAGTTCGAACAGCTTGCGGCCTTGCGGCGTCATCACCAGTTTCTTGGCGCGCCGCTCGAACAAGGGCGAGCCCGCAAAGGCTTCGAGTTCGCCCACCCGCTTGGCCACCGCCGATTGGGTCGTGTGCAGTTTTCGGGAAGATGCGCTGAAGCTGCCAAGTTCGGAGCTCCAGTAAAAAGCCTCTAGCTGTTTAAGGGTGTACATCGCGGCGGTCGAGGCGAAACGCATGGAAACCCTCACATTACCATCGCGGCAGGCGGCGCTAGCCGCGCGGATGCAGGATGTCGGCCAGGAAGCGCTGCGCGCGCGGATGCGACGGCGCGCTGAAAAAGCGCTCGGGCGTGTCAACCTCCAGGATCTCGCCGCCATCCATGAAAACGACGCGGTCACAGACGTCGCGCGCGAAACCCATTTCGTGTGTCACGCAGACCATCGTCATGCCGTCCTTGGCCAAGCCCTTCATCACCTGCAACACCTCGCCCACCATTTCCGGGTCCAGCGCGCTGGTCGGCTCGTCGAACAACATCACCGGCGGCTGCAACGCCAACGCACGGGCAATCGCCACGCGTTGCTGCTGACCACCCGACAGCGAACCCGGATAGGCATCGATCTTGTTCAACAGCCCGACCCGTTCCAGCAAGGCACGCGCCAATTCCACCGCCTGCTTGCGCGGCTGCTTGCGGATGTTGACCGGCGCGAAGATCACGTTTTCCAGCACGCTCATGTGCGGAAACAGGTTGAACTGCTGAAACACGAAACCGATCTTCTGGCGCAGCGCATTCAGGTTGGCGCCCTTTTGGTAGATGTCGGCCCCATCGATCAGGATGCGGCCTTTTTCGATGGGTTCCAGCCGGTTCACCGTGCGGATCATCGTCGACTTGCCCGAACCCGACGGCCCGCACACCACCAGCACTTCACCACGCGCCACCGACAGGTCGACATCCTTGAGCACGTGATGGTCGCCATACCACTTGTTCACTTTTTCAAGCTTGATCATGATTCTTTCCGTTAAGCCATGGCGCGCGAGCGGCGGATATGCAGGTCCAGCCAGCTCAAGCCGCGGCTCAGGCTGAAGCACACCAGGAAATAGATGATGGCCAGGATGCCGAACACTTGCAGCGGCTGCGTCAGCACCAGGTTGTTGATCTGGTTGGCGGCAAACGTCAGTTCATTGACGCTGATGACGTAGCCCAGCGACGTTTCCTTGATCGTGGACACGAACTGACTGGTCATGCTGGGCAACACGTTAAACAGCGCCTGCGGCAGCACCACCTTGCGCATCGTGGTCCAGTAACCCACGCCCAGCGACCGGGACGCCTCGATCTGGCCGCGCGGCACCGCCTCGATGCCCGACCGGATCACCTCCGACAGATAGGCGCTTTCGTAGACGACCAGCGCAAAGATCAGCGTCCAGAAACCGCTGACCACCTGCCCCGTCAGCTTGGGCACCACGAAGTACGCCCAGAAGATCAGCATCAGCAGCGGCATGCCGCGCACCATGTTGACCAGCGCCTTGCTGGCAACGCGCAGCGCGCCGAACGGGCTGACACGGGCCAGCGCAATCAGCAGCGCCAGCGGCAAGGACATCAGCAGCCCCAGCGCCGCCAGGATCAGCGTCAGCGCCAGACCGCCCAGGGGCCCGTTGGGGTATTGGCCGACCAGCAGCGTCGGCCAGTATTGCGACAGCAGATCAAGCACCGTGGCCTCCGCGATTCAAACGATAACGGGCGTAGATGCGCGACCCCACCGCCATGATCAGGAACGATCCCAGCAGGTACATGATCGTTGCCGCGCCGAAGGTGGCGAAGGTGCGATAGGTTTCGTTTTCGATCTCGCGCGCCTGGTAGGTCAGTTCCATCACGCCGATCGCCATCGCGACGCTGGTGTTCTTGAACAGCAGCAACGCGCGGCCGACCAAAGGCGGAATGGAAATGCGCAGCGCCTGCGGCACGATCACGAAGCGCATGCATTGCAGGTAGCTCGCGCCCAGCGCGCGCGCCGCCTCGAACTGCGTCCACGGTATGGCGCGCAGGCCGCTGCGGATGTCCTCGGCGATGTAGGCGGCCGAGCCCAGCGCCAGCGCAATCGCCGCCAGCGACATCTCGGCGTTGTGATCGTAGAGCCACATTCGCAGCCCTTCGGGCAGCAGCTCGGGCATGCCGAAATACCAGAACAATACCTGCACCAACAGCGGCACGTTGCGGTGGTATTCGACATACGCGTCCACCACCCAGCGGCACGGCGCCAGGTTGGTGGCGCGCACCACCACCAGCGTCACCGCGATGGCAAAGGCCATGACCCACGCAACGAAGAACAGTTGCACGGTGACCACCATGCCGCTGAACAGCAGCTGGTATTGGGAAGCGTCTAGCAGGCTCATAAAGCGTCGGCCCCTGGCGGTTGCGCGGGCATCAGCCGGCGATGGGGCCGATCTTGAAACCGCGCTCCAGCTTGTAGGGGGTGGTCGGGCCGAACCACTTGTCGAACAGCTTGGCGGCCGCGCCCGAGCTTTCGGCGTCGTCCAGGGCCTGGTTCACCGTTTGCAGCATGCGCGGCTCGGACTTGCGCACGCCCAGGCCCCAGGGTTCGTCGAACACCGACTTGGCAATCACGCTGACGGGCGCCGTGGGCGGGCTTTGCAGCACCAGCCGCACCAGCACCAGTTCAGAGGCAAATTGCGCGTCCACCTTCTTTTGCTGCAAGGCCAGATAGGTGGCCGAACTGTCGCCATAACCAATCACCTGCGACTTGTTCAGGATGCGCTTGATCTCGCGTTCCGAGCTGGAACCCTTGGTGGCGCCGATGCGGCGGCCGTTCAGCGCGTCAATCGAATCAAAGCCCGAATCCTTGCGCACCAGCAGCTTTTGCGGGCTGACGTAGTAGGCGTGGCTGAACGCGATCTGTTCGGCGCGATCCGGCGAATAACCCAGGTTGGCGGCCAGGATGTCCACGCGCCCTTCGTTCAGTTCCGGCACGCGCGCCGCCACCGACAGCAGCTTGTAGCTGATCTTCACGCCCAGCTTGTCGGCAACCAGTTTGCACACGTCTACGTCATAGCCCACCAACTGGCGCGTGGCGCCGTCCTGGAAGCTGAACGGCTGCGACGTGCCCAGCGTGCCGCAAACCAGTTCGCCGCGCGCCTTGATGTCCTCGACCTGATCTGCTTGCGCGGCAGCGCCGACGGCCAACGTGGCCAGGCCCAGGCAAGCTGCAAAAAAAGTATGACGTTTCATGGATGATTCCCCTTGTATGTTGTGTTGGTCAAACGGCATTCACGACAGCTTGGCGCAGGCCTCGCGGATCGCGGCACATCCTTGCTTGATATCGTCCATCGACGCCGCGAACGACAAACGGAACGTGCCCGGCGCGCCATAGGCGTTGCCGTCGATCACGGCCACGCCCGCTTCGCGCAGCAGGTAATGCGTCAAGTCGGTGTCGCTGGCGATCACCTCGCCCGAGGGCGTCTTCTTGCCCAGCAGGCCCGAGCAATCCGGGAACACATAGAACGCGCCTTGCGGCACCACGATGGTCAGCCCCGGCGCGCCGGCCAGCTCGGCCACGGCCAGGTCGCGGCGTTGCTGGAAGATGCGCGCAAATTCCGCCACACAATCCTGCGGACCGGACAGCGCTTCCAGCGCCGCCGCCTGGCTGACGGACGACGCGCCGGACGTGCTTTGCGATTGCAGTATCGCCATCGCCTTGATCAATTCGTCGGGCCCGGCGCCATAGCCGATGCGCCAGCCCGTCATGGCGTACGCCTTGGACACGCCGTTGACCACCAGCGTGCGGTCAGCCAGCTCGGGCGCCACCTGCAACGGATGCACCGTCGGTTCACCCGTGAAATTCAGGCGGGCGTAGATGTCGTCCGTCATCAACCACACGTGCGGATGGCGCTTGAGCACATCGGTCAGCCCGCGCAATTCCTCGGCGGTATAGACCGACCCCGTGGGGTTGCTGGGCGCGTTCATCATCAGCCACTTGGTGCGCGGCGTGATGGCGGCTTCCAGCGCCTGCGGCGTGACCTTGTAGTCCGACGCGGGAGACGTCGTCACCGCCACCGGCACGCCGCCATTGACCAGCACCATATCCGGGTAAGACACCCAGAACGGCGCGGGAATCAGGACCTCGTCGCCGTCATTGAGCGTGGCAGCCAGGCCGTTGAAAATCACTTGCTTGGCGCCGGTACTAACGATGATCTGCCCCACCGGATAGTCCACGCCGGTCGCATCCAGCAACTGCGCGCGCGCGGCCCGGCGCAACGCCACGGTGCCCTGCGCGGGCGGGTACTTGGTTTCGCCCCGGTTCATCGCGGCGGTGGCCGCCTGGCGGATATGTTCGGGCGTTGAAAAATCAGGCTCGCCTATGGTCAGGTCGATGATGCGGCGGCCTTGTTCGCGCAGCTGCGCAATGATGGCGCGCGCGGCAACGCTGGGCGACAGCTTGATGCGCTTGATGCGGTCGGCAATGATGCTCATTGTGCACCCCCGGTTTTTTCAAGAATGGTCTTGGCCAACCAGGGTTTGGTGTACGTGCCCGCGCGCAGCTTTTCCTTGGCGACGGCTTCGTCGGCTTCTTTCTTTTGCGCCAATGCCAGCACGGCGGCCGCGTGTTCGGCGGGAATCACCACCACGCCATCGGCATCGCCCACGACGACATCCCCGGCGTGAACGACCTGCCCGCCGACCGATACCGCCACATTGATTTCGCCCGGGCCGTCCTTGTAGGGGCCTTTGTGCGCGACGCCGCGCGCGAAGCAGCCAAATTCTCCCTGGCCGAAGACGTCCACATCGCGCACCGCGCCGTCGATGACAAAGCCCGCGATGCCGCGCGACTGCGCATCCATCATCATCAGTTCGCCGACCAGCGCGTTGCTGGTGTCGCCAGCGCCATCGACCACGATGACGTCGCCTGCCCCGCCCATGGAAATTGCCTGATGGATCATCAGGTTATCGCCCGGCCGCGTCTTCACGGTCAGCGCCAGGCCGACCATGCGGCGCGTGCCGCCGTGCATCGGACGCAAGTCCGCCACGCCGTAAAGGCGGTTCATGCAGTCGCTGATCTGGGCCGAGCCGATATCGGCAAAGCCGGCCAGTACGTCGGCGGCCACGGCCGGGGCCGACCGGGAAAGAATGCGAAATCCGATGGGAGTCATAAGAAAGTCGATGGGGGTGGATGCGTCTAGCGGTTAAGCGAATACGCATTACAAGGCCCCGGCCGCCTTTCCTCAAAACGATATAAATTCCCAGCCGACCACGAATTTTTTTCTTATATCCGGACGTTAAGGGTTATCCCTTCCCCTGATCAACCCGGGCCAATCCCCTTCAATCATCCCCGCCATTGCTGGCGCCCCGCGCCTCGGACAGCGCAATCGTCAGATGCATGACCTTCTTTTTCAGCTGATCGCGTTCTTCGGTCACGCGCGCCAACACTCCGCGCAAGCGGGCCACCTCGGCGGGCAGATCCGCGATGTGCTCGATGGGGACTTCGGGCGGGGCTTCGCGCGGCGGCGGGGCCTTGGCCAGACGCACTTCGCGGGCGGCCTGTTGCAGCTCTTTCTTGCCGCCGGCCACCGCCGCGGCCTGACGCTCGGGCGGCAACGAGGCCACCGCCGCCGCCGCGTTGATCGAAATGGCGCCCTCTTTCACGGCGCGCACCAGTTCGGGCGCGGCGTCCTTCTGGATTTTTTCGATCTGGCCCAACGTATTGCTGCTGATGCGCGCGGCGCGCGCCAACGCCTGGCGGCTGGGCACGGGCGGCGTCCACGAGATATTGGGCGGCAGGCGCGGCGCGCCATCCACGCTGGGCGGCGCGTCGGATTCGTCCCAGGGCGGGGACCCGTCCTCCGCTTCGCCTTCCGGCGGCGTCGCGGCTTCCGGCGGCGTGCGCGCCAGCAGGATTTCTTTTTTGCGCAGCGCCAGCACGCCGCGCTGGAAGTCCGACACGCTGCGTCGGCCCAGGTGGTTTTCAATCATCCACAGGTGCACGTCTTCCATCGACTTGAACGTGGTGTTCTGACGCGTCTGGAATTCGATGCCGTGCTTCTTGCACAAGGCATAACGGTTGTGGCCGTCCACCAGCAGGTCGCCCCACAGCACCAGCGCATCGCGGCAGCCCTCGGCAAGCAGGCTGCGCTCCAGTGCCTCGTGCTCGTCTTCGGTCAAAGGGTCTATATAGGCGCGCAGGCCCTCGTCAATCCTGATTTCCATGGTGTCCAATTGGTTTATCTTGCCAAGCAGTGCTACGTCAGCCCCTGGCCACGCAGCAGATCCTGAACCGCCGCCAGCCGTGCCACCGGGTCCGCAAGGCCCAGCAGCCGGGCCTTGTCGTCCGGCGGCAAGGGCAGCAGTTCGCACCAGCGATCCGCCACCCAGCCGCTGTCGTCCAGCCGGAACGGCGGCGCAAGCGGCATCCTGTCTGGCGGCACGCCCTCTTGCTGCCATTGCGCCACCAGCCGTCCCAAGGCATCGGCGCTGGGCTGCATGGACGCCGGCACGGGCGTGGGCGGGTCGTCGGCGATGGGCTCGGTCTGGCCCATCCACAGGCCGTATTTTGCCACCTTGCTGGACAACAGCCGGAACCGGCTGCCGCCAATACAGCGCACTTGCAGCAACGCGGGCATGGGCGCCTCCCACGCCACCACGCGCGCCAGCGTGCCGACCGGCGCCAGGGTCTCAACGCCCTCTGGCGAACGCACTTCGCTACCAGCCAGCAAACCCACCACGCCAAACTCGCTGCCCTCCGCGATGCAGCGGCGGATCATATCCAGATAGCGCACCTCGAAGATGCGCAGGTGCAGCACGCCGGCGGGAAACAGCGCGTTGGATAAGGGAAACAGCGGAATCAGCGCCATGGCCGGCTCCTATTTGATGTCGAAGGCGGCGTCCACCGGCACCTGCATGGCCGTCACCATGGCGTTGGTCTGCGCCGCCATGCCGATCACCGCCAGCAATTCGGCGTGCTGGCCGGGGGTCATTCCCTTGGCCTTGGCGGACGCCGTATGCGAATGCACGCAGTAAGAGCAGCCGTTGGCCGTGGACACGGCAATGTAGATCATCTCGCGCACGAGCGGCGGCAATTCGCCCTCGGCGACCATGACCTGTTTAAGCTGCGACCACACGCGCTGCAATTGCGCCGGGTCGTTGGCCAGCGCGCGCCAGAAGTTGTTCACGAAGTCCGACTTGCGCGTGGATCGGATGTCTTCAAACACCGCCCACGCTTCGGGGCTTTTGCGGACCTCGTCGTCCGTCAGCAGTTTTACCGTGCTCATGTCGCCATTCCTTTATGAAGCCGCCCGGCATCCTTCCCAACCGGCTACAGTGCGTAGGTTGCCGGGCCGTGCGGTATTGCGGGTCGGGCCTTCCATCATAGTGCGACGGCGTTTCTTGCAGCTGTCCGCCGTAGAACCAGGAACCATCATGCCCCAGCTATCCGCCTATCTCAGCTTTGACGGCAACTGCGCCGACGCCATGCGCTTTTACGAGCGTGTGCTGGGCGGACGCCTTGACGCCCTGATCCGCTACGCCGACGCGCCCGCCGATGCCGCCATGCCCGCCCTGTCCCCCGAGGACGCCGACCGCATCATGGTCGCCCGGCTGGCGCTGGACGAGCAGACGCTGCTGGGCAGCGACGCCACCAGCGGCCACCCGTACACAGGCAAGAAAGGCATGGCGCTGGCGCTGCTGTACCCGACAGTGTCGGATGCCCAGCGGGTATTTGACCAACTGGCCGAAGGCGGCAACGTAACCATGCCGCTGCAAAAAACGTTCTGGGCCGAGGCATACGGCGCGCTGGTGGACCGCTACGGTACGCGCTGGATGGTCAGCGGCGGCAAGATGACGCACTGATCCGCAGCGGCGCGCGGGCGGACGCACCGGCGCACGGACGCGCGAAGGCACCCGTACGCCGGCACCGACGCCATGATCCTGGCCGCAGGACCGCCGGGTCGCCGGGCCGCCGGCCGGGGCCGCCTTTGATAAGTTTTGCAATTGCCCGCCGAGCCTTGCAGTACTCTGGCAGCGCGCCTTTTTACAGGAAGCGCCCGCCATGACTTTTCTAGCCAGCGCCACGCTGCTTCGCCGCCGAGACGGCCATGAAGCCCGCGTCACCTTCGTCGAGCTGTTCTTTGACCTGGTCTACGTCTTTGCCGTCACCCAGCTCTCGCACAGCCTGCTGCATGACCTGACCTTGATGGGCGCGGTGCACGCGCTGGTGCTGTGGTTCGCCGTCTGGCTGGGATGGCAGTACACGTGCTGGGTCACCAACTGGTTCGACCCCGACGCCATCCCCATGCGCGTCATGCTGTTCGCGGTGATGCTGGTCGGCCTGATCGCCGCCGCCGTGCTGCCCGACGCGTTCGGGGAAAACGGGCTGATCTTCGCCATCTGCTATGCCTTGATCCAGGTCGGGCGCACGGTGTTCATCGTGCTGCACCTGGGGCGCAACCATCCGCTGGCCGACAACTTCCGCCGCATGCTGGGCTGGCTGTGCATCTCGGCGGTGTTGTGGATCGCGGGCGGCCTGGCCTCCGGCGAGGCGCGCCTGGTGCTGTGGATAGCAGCCGTGGCCTGCGAATATATTTCGCCCATGTTCGGGTTCCGCCTGCCCGGCATGGGCCGCTCTTACACCAGCGACTGGACCATCGAGGGCGGCCATATTGCCGAACGCTGCCAGCTGTTCGTCATCGTGGCGCTGGGCGAAACGTTGTTGATCACGGGCGCCACGCTGGGCGACCGTGGCCATTGGGACATCCCCACGCTGATCGCGCTGCTGGCCGCCTTCCTGGGAACGGCCGCCATGTGGTGGGTGTATTTCGACACCAGCAGCAAGGACGGCAGCCACGCCATCGTGCATTCCAGCGACCCGGGCCGCATGGGCGCCATCTTCCACTATGTGCACGTGATTTTGATCGCTGGCGTGATCGTGTCGGCGGTGGCCAACGAATTGGTCATCCTGCACCCCGATGGCCGCATCACCACGCCGGCGGCCGCCGCATTGCTGGGCGGGCCGGCGCTGTACCTGCTGGGCAACGGCATCTACAAGACGGTGGTGTACGCGCGCTTTCCGTTATCGCACCTGGCCGGGCTGGTATTGCTGGCGGTGCTGGCGCCGGTGTCTACCGTTACCGACAACCTGATGGTGGGCGGGCTGACCACGCTGATCATGGTGTTGGTGGCCGTGTGGGAAAGCGTGTCGCGGCGCCGGGCGGCCTCGCCCGTCACCGTGTAGCCGTCCGGTACGCGAGCACTGGCGGGGCCCTTGCGACGAAGCTGTCGCCGCACAGACCCGCGCGTCCACCGATGCCGCAACGCAGCGTCACACGCCCGGGCGATGCAGCGCCAGCACCTCGTGCAGCGACTGCGCCGCGCGTTGCAGCACCGGCACGGCGCGCAGCAAGTCATCCAGCATCACGCGCGCCGTGGGCGCGTGGCAGGCCACCGCCGCCACCACGCGGTCCTCGGCGTCTCTTATCGGCACCGCCACCGCGCTCATGCCGCGCACGAATTCCTCGTTATCGATGCCGATGCCGCGCGCGGCCAGGCGCTCCAGTTCCTCGTCCAGCTTCGTCGGGTCCGTGAAGGTGCGCGGCGTGTTGCGCGTCAGCGGCAGCCGCGCCAGCACCCGGCCTCGTTCCAGCCGGCTCATTGACGCCAGAAACAGCTTGCCGCTGGCGGTGCAGTGCATCGGCACATGGCTGCCCACCGCGAAGAACAGCCGCAGGGGCTCCGACGTTTCCACGCGTTCCATATAGACCACGCGGTCGCCGTCAGGCGCGGTCAAGTTGCAGGTCTCGCCAAGCGTGCCCACCAGCTGCGCCAGCACGGCACGGCAGGCACGGGTGAACGCCGAGGCGCTCAGCGTGGCCAGCGCCAGCGATGTGGCTTGCGGCCCCGGCACATAGCCCTGCTCGGTCGGCGTGGCCGCCACGAAGCCGGCGCGCTGCATCGCCGCCAGCAAGCGCATCAAGGTGGTCTTGGGCATGTCCAGCCGCTGTGCCAGCTGCGCCAACGTGGGCGGATGCTGGGCGCGCGCAAGATGGTCCAGCACCAGCAACGCCCGTAACGAGCGCGCGGCCTCTTGCTGTTGATGTTGGTGCTGCCCGGACGCCGGATGCCCGGACGCCGACGGCTCCGGCGCCGATGCTGCACTGCGATTTTGAAACCGAAGTTGCATGTTCCGTTCCATTTGTCCGCCCCCACGCGTGTTGTGCTTTGTTGTACGCGCCTGCTTCCTAGAATCGCCACAGATGCCAGCCGGGTGCGCAACGCAAACCGGCCGCATCAAACCAGTATATAAGTGCGTCCCGCCGCGACAAGCAGGGAAAACGCGCCGTCACCATCGCTTGCGAACACGGTGACGTCAGTCGCGACGGCGATGCGACGACAGGGAGACAAGGCGATATGTCCGATACCGTGGATGTCATCGTGGTGGGCGCCGGCTCGGCCGGATGTGTGATGGCCAATCGGCTTAGCGCCAATGGCGCGCACGCCGTCTGCCTGCTGGAAGCGGGCCCCCGGGATACCTACCCGTGGATCCACATCCCCATCGGCTACGGCAAGACCATGTTCCACAAAGTGGTGAACTGGGGCTACTACACCGACCCCGATCCCAACATGCTGGGCCGGCGCATCTACTGGCCGCGCGGCCGCACGCTTGGCGGCTCCAGCGCCATCAACGGCCTGATCTACATTCGTGGCCAGCGTGCCGACTACGACGCCTGGCAACGCGCGGGCAACCCCGGCTGGGGCTGGGACGACTGCCTGCCCTACTTTCGCAAACTGGAAGACAACGACCTGGGCGCGGGGCCGACCCGGGGCGTGAACGGCCCCTTGAGCGCCACGTCCATCAAGACGCCCCACCCGCTGGTCGAAGCGATGATCGCCGCCGCGCGGACGATGGGCGTGCCCCCCGTGCAGGACTTCAACACGGGCGAGCAAGAAGGCGTGGGCTACTACCAGCTGACCACGCGGCGCGGCCGCCGCTGCTCCACCGCCGTAGCCTATCTGCGGCCCGCGCGGGACCGGCCCAATCTGCGCGTGGAAACCGATGCGCATGCCATGGCCATCCTGTTCGAAGGCGGACGCGCCTGCGGGGTGCGATACCGGCAAGGCGGGCAAGTGCGCACGCTGCGCGCGCGGCGCGAAGTGGTGCTGTGCGCCGGCGCGCTGCAATCGCCCCAGCTGCTGCAACTATCCGGCGTGGGCCCGGCCGCGCTGCTGCGCCAGTTCGGCATCCGCGTCGTGCGCGACCTGCCAGGCGTGGGCGAAAACCTGCAAGACCATCTTCAGATCCGCCTGATCTACGAAACCACCCGGCCCATCACCACCAACGACCAGCTGCGCAGCCTGCACGGGCGCGTGGGCATGGGCTTGCAATGGCTGCTGTTCCGAAGCGGCCCGCTGGCGGTCGGCATCAATCAGGGCGGACTGTTCTGCCGGGTCGACCCCGCCAGCCGCACGCCGGACACGCAATACCACTTCGCCACCTTGTCCGCCGACATGGCCGGCGGCAAGGTACACCCCTTTTCCGGATGCACGTATTCGGTCTGCCAGTTGCGCCCGTCTTCGCGCGGTTACGTGCGGCTGCGCGCGGCCGACCCGTTCGAACCGCCGTCGATGCAGCCCAACTACCTGTCCACGGAATTGGACCGCCGCATGACCGTGGCCGCCGTCAAGCATGCGCGGCTATTGGCCGCAACCGAACCGCTGGCGTCGCTGATGAAGCGCGAATTCCGGCCCGGCCCCAACGTACGCACCGACGACGAGATCCTGCATTTCTGCCGCGAATACGGCGCCACCATCTTTCACCCATCGGGCACCGCCAAGATGGGTCCGCGCAGCGACCCGCTGGCGGTGGTTGACGAACGCCTGCGCGTGCACGGCGTGCAGGGCCTGCGGGTGGTGGACTGTTCGGTGATGCCCACGCTGGTATCGGGCAACACCAACGCGCCCGTGGTGATGCTGGCCGAACGCGCGGCGGATTTCATGCTGGAGGATTTCAAGCAGGCGCGGCGGCGGGCGGATCTGGTCGCTGCTTGATGTACTGGCGGCTGATCTTGTGGCCGCGCGCTTTAAGCAATCAACAAGGATGTGAACGACGAACCTGAAGTCAGACCGGCACGCGGGCGACAACAGAAGCGCCCCCGCCTTCACCAAAGGAGACTGCAATGTCCAAGCAAAACGAAGCCGCGGTACGCAAGGTCGTCACCGCATCGTTGATCGGCGCCACCATCGAGTGGTACGACTTCTTTCTTTACGGTGTCGTGGCGGGCATCGTGTTCAACAAGCTGTACTTCCCCACGGGCGACCCGCTGGTATCCACCATGCTGGCCTACACCACCTTCGCGGTGGGCTTTGTGACGCGGCCGCTGGGCGGGCTGATCTTCGGACACTTTGGCGACCGCATCGGGCGCAAGAGCATGCTGGTGATGACGCTGATGATCATGGGCGTGTCCACCTTCCTGATCGGCCTGGTGCCCACCTACGAAACCATCGGGCTATGGGCGCCCATCCTGTTGCTGCTGCTGCGCGTGTTCCAGGGCATCGGCCTGGGCGGCGAATGGGGCGGCGCGGTGTTGATGGCCTATGAATACGCGCCACCGGGCAAAAAGGGCTTCTACGCCTCGCTGCCGCAGATCGGCCTGGCAATCGGCCTGTGCCTGGCCTCGGGCACCGTGGCGCTCTTGTCCACCTTGCTGACCGACGAACAGTTCATGGCCTGGGGCTGGCGCGTTGCCTTCCTGGCGTCCGCCGCCATGGTGATGGTGGGCATGTACATCCGGCTGAACATCAAGGAAACGCCCGAGTTCACGGCGGTAAAGGCCAACAATGCCGAAAGCCGCATTCCGTTTTTCGACATGCTCAAGCGTTACCCCGGCAACGTCTTCAAAGGCATGGGCGCGCGGTATATCGACGGCGTGTTCTTCAATGTGTTCGGCGTGTTTTCGATTTCGTACCTGACGCAAACCGTGCAGATCACGCGCACCGAGGCGCTGACGGGCGTGATGGCCGCCGCGCTGGTGATGTGCTTTTTCATTCCGTTCTTCGGCCGCCTGTCCGACCGCATCGGTCGCACCCGCGTGTACTTCTGGGGCTCGCTGATTACCGCGCTGGCGTCCTTCCCCGGCTTCTGGCTGATGCTGAACAGCCAGGGCAGCGTCATGCTGATCTGGCTGGCCATCATCATCCCGTTCGGCATCTTCTACGCCGCCGTGTACGGCCCCGAGGCAGCGCTGTTCTGCGAGCTGTTCGACGCCAAGGTCCGCTACACCGGGATTTCGTTCGTCTATCAGTTCTCGGGTATCTTCGCGTCCGGCATCACGCCCATCATCGCCACCGCGCTGCTCAAGACGGGCGGCGGGCAGCCGTGGCTGATCTGCCTGTACGTGCTGTTTGCCGGCGCGGTCTCGGCATGGTGCGCCTGGCTGATCGGACGCGGCAAGCCGGTGAGCGAAGCCACCGGCAACACGGCGCCGCCGATTCCCGGCGCGGGATGGCGCAAGGCGTGAGGACGGCGGGCGAACCCGCCGACACGTCAGGGCCAGCCGCCACCCAGCGCCTTGAACAAGGTCGCCAGCGCAATCTGCCGCTGCGTGCTGATGTCGATGTACGTCAACTGGTCGGTGAAGGCGCTGCGCTGCGCGTCCAGATAGCGCAAATGGCTGTCGACCCCGCCGCGATACCGCGCTTCAGACAAGCGCATCGCTTCCTGGCTGGACTCGGCCAAGGCGCGGCGCGACGCGGCCTCGCGTTGCAGGGTGTCGGCGGCGGCCAGGGCATCGGCCACTTCCTTGAATGCCGTCTGGATGGTGGCTTCGTACTTGGCCACCGCGATGTCCTTGCGCACCGTCGCCAAGTCCAGGTTGGCCACATTGCGCCCGCCCGAGAAAATCGGCAACGTGATCTGCGGCATGAACGACCACGCGCGCTGCCCGCCGTCGAACAAGTTGGACAGGTCCGCGCTGGACGAGCCGTACAGGCCGGTCAGCGTGATGCTGGGAAAGAACGCCGCGCGCGCCGCGCCGATGCTGGCATTGCGCGAACGCAGCTCGTGTTCGGCGGCCAGAATGTCCGGCCGGCGCTCCAGCAATTCGGACGGCGCGCCCGCCGCGATGTTCTGCACCAACACGTTGGACGTGGCCAGCTGCGCGGGCAGATACGGACGCAGGTCGTTCACGCCCACCAACAGGCCCAGCGCATTGCCTGCCTGGCGCACTTCGCGTTCCATGCGCTCGCGTTCGGCGCGCGCCTGCTCGGTCAGGCCCAGCGCTTCCTGATAATCCAGCGCCGTGGCGGTGCCGGCTTCGCGCCGCTTGACGATCAGGTTGAGCGACGCCTCGCGGCTGGCCAGCGTTTGTTCGGTGACCTGCATCTTGCGCATCGCGCTGTCACGCGTCAGATACGCCTGGATCACCTCGGCCACCAGGCTGATGCGCGTGGCGTGCGCGGTTTCCTCGGTGGCCAGATACGTTTGCAGCGCCGCATCCGACAGGCTGCGCACACGGCCGAACAGGTCGATCTCGAACGAGGTCAGCCCGATGCCCGCCTGATAGCTGCTCTGCACGGCGGAACTGCCCGTACTGTTCAGGTCGCCCGGCACCCGCTGGCGCGTGCCCGAGCCTTGCGCGTTGATACCCGGCAGCCGGTCGGCGCGCTCGATGCGGTACTGCGCCCGGGCCGCTTCGATATTCAACACCGCCTGGCGCAGGTCACGGTTGTTGTCCAATGCCAGGGCCACCAGCTGCCGCAACGCATCGTCGGTGACGAAAGTCTGCCAATCCAGCGTGCCGGCGGCTGAGGGGGCGGCATTGGCCGAAGCCCCGCCCGATGCCTGGCCAGCCGGGTTCCCGTCAGCCGGGAACTGGGTCGGAATCGGCGCGTCCGGCCGTTGGTAGACCGGCGCCATCGAGCACCCGGCCAGCGCCGCCGTCAAGAGCAGCGCGCCCAGGCTGCGGGGATAAAAAGTTTGCATCATCACGTTCACTCCTGGGTCGCGCGCTGGGCGGGCAAGGCGTCCGGGGCGGGCTGCCCACCTTTCTTGCGCAGCAGCGACAGCACCCAGACAAAGAAAATGGGCACGAAAATCACACCCAGCAAGGTGGCGGTCAGCATGCCGCCGATCACGCCCACGCCCAGGGCGCGCTGGCTGGCCGCGCCCGCACCGCTGGCCAGCGCCAGCGGCACCACGCCCAGGATGAACGCCAGCGACGTCATCACGATGGGGCGAAAACGCAGCTTGGCGGCCTGGATGGCGGCGTCCGCCAGCGAGTGACCCTGTTCAAGCAGGCTCTTGGCAAACTCCACGATCAGGATCGCGTTCTTGGCCGCCAGACCGATGATGGTGATCAGGCCCACCTTGAAGTACACGTCGTTGGACATGCCCAGCACCGTCACCGCCAACACCGAACCCAGCGCGCCGATCGGCACGATCAGCATCACGGACGCCGGAATGGCCCAGCTTTCGTACAGCGCGACCATCAGCAGGAACACCACCAGGAAGGCCAGCGCAAACAACATGGGCGCCTGCGCCCCGGCAAACTTTTCCTGATAGGACAAGCCCGTCCATTCGTAGCCGATGCCATTGGGCAATTCGGAAACGATCTTTTCAATGACGGCCATGGCCTCGCCCGTGCTGTGCCCCGGCATCGCGTCGCCCGCGATCTTGAACGCCGGGTAGCCGTTGTAGCGGGAAATCTGCACCGGGCCATTTTCCCAATCGGTCTTGACGAAGGCCGACAAGGGCACCATGCCGCCCGACTTGTTCGGCACGTTCAGCATCAGGATGCTTTCGGGCGTCATGCGGTCGCGCACGTCGGCCTGCACCACCACGCGCTGCAAGCGCCCGGCGTTGGCAAAGTCGTTGACGGTAGCCGAGCCATACGCCGACGAGATCGCGGTGCTGATCGTGTCAAAGCCCACGCCCAGCGCCTCGGCCTTCTGGCGGTCGATGTCCAGGCGCAACTGCGGCGCGTCGGCCAGGCCTTCCATCATGGCGTACGCGATAACAGGCGAACTGTTGGCCTTGGCCAGCAGCTGGTTGCGCGCATCGGTCAGCGCCTGGCGCCCCAGCCCGCCCCGGTCTTGCAGGCGCAGCGCAAAGCCGCCCGAATTACCCAGGCCGTCGATGGGCGGCGGGTTCACCGCCATGATCGAGCCGTCGTCAATCGCCGCGAAGCGCTGGTTCACGCTTGCGGCCACATCGGACGCGGCTTGGCCCTTGCCGCGCTCGGACCAGTCCTTCAGCGTGGGAAAGGCAATGCCCGCGTTCTGGCCGGTGCCCGAAAAGCTGAAGCCCATCACGGTGAAGGCGTCGCCCATTGCGTCCAGCGACATCAGGTGCTGCTCCACGTCCGCCACGACCTTGTCGGTGCGCTTGTAGGTGGCGCCCGGGGGCAACTGCACGTCCACGATGACGTAGCCCTGGTCTTCGGCCGGCACGAAGGATTCCGGCACGCGCACATACAGCACGGCCAGCACCGCCACGATGGCGACGTAGATCACCATGTAGCGGCCGGTGCGCTTGACCAGGCGCGAGTTCAAGGCTTCGAAGCGGCCGGTCAGGCGGTTGAACATGCGGTTGAAGCCGCCAAAGAAGCCCTTCTTTTCTTCGTGGTGCCCCTTGGGGATGGGCTTTAGGAACGTGGCGCACAAGGCGGGCGTGAAGGTCAGCGCCAAGAAGCCCGAGAACAGGATCGACACCGCCAACGACAGCGAAAACTGTTGGTAGATCACGCCGACCGAACCGCTCATGAAGGCCAACGGCAGGAACACGGCGGACAACACCAACGTGATACCGACGATGGCGCCCGACACCTGCTCCATCGCCTTGATGGTGGCCTCACGCGGCGGCAGGCCCTCTTCGGCCATGATGCGTTCCACGTTTTCGACCACCACGATGGCGTCGTCCACCAGGATGCCGATGGCCAGCACCATGCCGAACATCGTCATCATGTTGACCGAGAAGCCCAGCACAGACATCACCGCGAACGTGCCCAGCAGGCACACCGGCACGACGATGGTGGGAATCAGCGTGTAGCGGAAATTCTGCAAGAACAGAAACATCACCAGGAACACCAGCACCATGGCTTCCAGCAAGGTGTGCACCACCTTGGTGATAGCCACGCTGACGAACTGCGACGTATCGAACGGCACCGAGAATTCAACGTCCTCGGGGAACGAGGCGGACAATTCCTGCAAGCGCGCCTTCACGGCCTTGACCGTGTCGATAGCGTTGGCGCCCGGGGCCAGCTGCACCGCCGCGCCCACCGACTTCTTGCCGTTCAAACGGGTTTCAAAGTCGTAGCTCTGGCGGCCGACTTCCAGCCGCGCCACATCCGCCAGATGCACCACCGAGCCGTCCGCGTTCGCGCGCAGCACAATGTTGCCGAACTCTTCCGGCGAATCCAGCATGCCCTTCACCGCCAGCGTGGCCGTCAGCTCTTGCTCCGGCGACCCCGGGCGGCTGCCAAAACTGCCGGCCGGCACCTGCACGTTTTGCGCCGCGATGGCCGCGTTGACGTCCGCCACCGACAGGCCCACGCCCAGCAGCTTCTGCGGGTCGATCCACACGCGCATGGCCGCTTCAGCGCCAAAGAACTGCACCTTGCCCACGCCTTTGACACGGCGAATTTCGTTGTTGATGTGGCGCGCGGCGTAGTCGGACAAGCCCACCACGTCCTTGTGCGCGTCTTCGCCCTTGTACGTCAGGGCGTAGATCATCAGGAAGTTCGAGCTGGCCTGCTCCACCTGCAAGCCCTGCTGCGTCACGGCCGACGGCAGGCGCGCTTCGGCCTTCTTGATGCGGTTCTGCACGTCCACCTGCGCCAGGTCCGGGTCCATGCCCGGTTCGAAGGTCACGGTGATTTCAGCGCTGCCGCTGGAACTGCTGGACGACTCGTAATACAGCATGTTCTTGGCGCCGTTCAGCTCTTCTTCGATGACGCTGGTCACAGAATCGACCAGCACCGAAGCCGACGCGCCGGGATAGGTGGCGGCAATCGTCACCTGGGGTGGCGCCACCACCGGAAACTGCGACACCGGCAGCGACGGAATCGCCAACAGGCCCGCCAGCGAAATGAAGATGGCCACCACCCATGCAAAATTGGGGCGGCCAATAAAAAACTTGGACATGATTTACCTTTGGGTATGCACGCGGGGCACGGGCGGCTGCTTAGTTCGCGGCCGGGGCGGAAGCCGGGTCTGTAGCCGGCTTTGCCGCCGCGACACGTTCTTGTTCGGCCGCCGGCGCCACGCTGACTTTCTGGCCCGGCACGGCGGCTGACACGCCGCCCACGATGACGCGGTCACCCGCCGCCAGACCGTCGACGATGTGCCAGTCCGAGCCGCGCATCGTGCCAGTCTGCACGGGGCGCGATTCCACCACATCGTCCTTGCCCACCAACATCACCTGCGGCTTGCCGTCGGTGCTGCGCGTGACCGCGCGCTGCGGCACCAGGATGGCGTTGGGGTCCACGCCCTGCTGTGTTTCCACCCGCACATACATGCCGGGCAACAGCAACACATCGGGGTTGGCGAACTCGCCGCGCACCGACACCTGGCCGGTTGTTCGGTCCACTGCGATATCCGAGAACAGCAGCTTGCCGCTGCGTTTCTGGTCCGTACCGTCGACAGTGATCGAGATGCTTGCGCCCTCGCCCTGCCCCAGGCTGCCGTTCTGCAACGCCGCGCGCATGCGCAGCATGTCGGCCACGGGCTGGTTGAAATCGACGTAGATGGGGTCCAGTTGCTGGATCTTTGCCATGACGGTGGCTTCGTTCTGCCCGACCAGCGCGCCTTCGGTCACCTGCGCCCGGCCGATGCGGCCGGAAATCGGCGCCTTGACGGTGGCGTAATCCAGGTTCAGCTGGGCGGTTTCGACATCGGCCTGCGCGGACCGGCGCGCGGCCTGCGCGCTTTTCAGCGTGGTGGTGGCGGTGTCGAAGTCCTGCTGGCTGACGGCTTCGATCTTCACCAGCGGCGTATAGCGTTTCAGGATGGCTTGCGCGTCGGCCACGGCGGCATCGGCCTTGGCCAGTTCGCCCTGGGCGCGCGACAGCGCGGCCTTGAACGGCGCCGGGTCAATGCGGAACAGCACGTCGCCGGCCTTCACATCCGCGCCTTCCTCGAAGTTGCGTGACAGCACAATACCGGCCACGCGGGCACGCACTTCGGCCACGCGCACCGGCTCCACGCGACCCGGCAAGGTGCTGGACAGCGCGTAGCGCTGCGGTTGCACCTGCACCACCTGCACCGCGCGTGGCGTGTCGGCCTGGGCCTGGCTGGGGTTTTCACCGCCGCAACCGGCCAGGCCCAAGGCCATCGCCAACACCGAACCCAATACCGTCAAGGGCAAGCGCCGCTTCAATTGATTCTTCATTTTTTACCTTGCGCCCCGCGGCACTGTTTTTTCACCAAGCTGCGGATGCTACCTGAACGATTGATTTGAATCAATAAAGATTCATTTGATTATCAAAAGATCATTAAGAAGGTTTTAAAAGGCCTGACTTGTCAAAATCGCAAAAGTTTGCACAAGCTGAATCTCGCATGCTCCAATACGCGGCAATGGGGATTGGACACACAGACAGGGGCGAACAATGGCGGACGAAGCTGGGCAAGGGCACGAGCGGTTTTTAGTGGCGTTGGCATTGGCGATGGTGGACCAGCCGCGCGCCACGTTGCAGGAACTGGCCAAGGCCGTGGGCGTCAGCAAGGCGACGCTATACCGCTTCTGTCAGACGCGGGACCAACTGGTCCTGCGGCTTACCACGCATTGCGCGCACGTCATGAAGAAGGCGTTGGCGGATTCGCATCTGGATACCGCGCCGCCGCGCGAGGCGTTGCACACGCTGATCCACCAGAACATGGCGCACAAGGAACTGACTGCGTTCCTGATGTACAACTGGAAGCCCGACAACGAGCAGCAGCCCGACATCATGAACAGCTGGTCGGGCTACCAGGAATCGCTGGATGCGTTCTTTTTGCGCGGGCAGCGCGAAGGCGCCTTCCGCGTGGACATCACGGCGGCGGCGCTGACGGAAATGTTCATTGGCGTGCTGACCAGCATGGTGGACGCCGAACGACGCGGGCGCGTCGCGCGGCTGGGCATTGCGTCCGTGGTCGAGCAGATGATGCTGCACGGCATCGCCGGCGAACCGGTGCGCGCACCGGTTGCGGCAGCGCCGGCCTGATCAGGCGCCGGCGACGGGGCGACCGAAGAACGGGTAGTTCGGGTCGTTGTAGCCGTGGCTGGACGCGTGGCCCGGAACGACCCAGCCGTCTACGATGGCTTCGTCTTCGGGCGTGATGGTGACGTCCAGCGCGGCGTAATAGTCTTCCATTTGCGCCAGCGTGCGCGGGCCGGCGATCACGCCGGTGATGATCGGATTCGCCAACACCCAGGCGGTGGCAAAATGGCCCGGCTGCACGCCGCGCGTGGCACTGTGCTGCACCAGCTGCTGGGCGATCTGTAGCGACTCTTCACGAAATTCCGTGGCCAGCATGCGGCGGTCGCCACGCCCGGCGCGGGTATCGGCGGCAGGCGCCTGGCCCGGCAGATACTTGCCCGTGAGCACGCCGCGCGCGATGGGGCTGTAGGGCACGACGCCCAGCCCGTAGTGCTTGCAAGCGGGCAAGATTTCAACTTCCGGGCCGCGGTTCAGCATGTTGTAGTACGGCTGGCACACCACCGGCTGCGGCACGCCCATCTTTTCGCATAGCCGCATCACCTCGGCAATGCGCCATCCCCGGAAGTTCGACAGGCCAAAACTGCGCAGCTTGCCCGCGCGGATCAGGTCGCCCAGCGCCCACAGCGCTTCTTCCAGGTTTTCTTCGTGAAAGTCGCGGTGCAGGTACAGGATGTCCATGAAATCCGTGCCCATGCGCATCAGGCTTTGCTCAACGCCGCGCATCAGCCACTGACGCGAATAATGCGAGTGGTTCGGGCACTTGCCCACCACGTTGCCGATCTTGCTGGCCAGCACCCAGTCGTGGCGCTGCCCTTGCAGCAGCTTGCCCACCACCTGTTCCGAGCGGCCTTCGTTGTAGACGTCGGCCGTATCGATGAAGTTCACCCCATGGTCACGCGCCGACGCAACGATGCGCGCGGCCTCGTCGTCCGGCGTTTGTTCGCCGAACATCATGGTGCCCAGGCACAGGGGCGAAACGCGCAGGTTGCTGGAACCCAGACGGCGGTATTTCATGGGGCGATTCCTTTCTGATCAATGAAGTCGACGCGGATGAAGTCGACGCGGCGCGAACCCCGTGGCGGCGGTTCGCGCGGCGTTAATCCTACACCTGCGTTTCCTTGTCCGCATCCACCGCCGCCAGGATCTTGCCGAACAGTGCATCCGCGTGGGCGGAATTCAGCCAGCGCACAATCACCACCATCTTGCGTTCCGGTTCCACCCACGTGAACGAGCTGCCCGCGCCCACGCCGAAGAAGCTTGTGGCCGGCACGCTGGGAAACACGCGGCCTTGATCGTTCAGCCAGATCAGGTAGCCGTAATACGGCGCGATGGCGCATGGCGTGCGCATCGCCTGAATCCATTCGCGCGACAAGATCTGCTTGCCGTTGGCCTGGCCGTCGTTCAGCAGCATCTGGCCGATCAGCGCCTGGTCGCGCGCGCTGATGGACATGCCGCCGCCCCAATGCGAACCACCCGGCACGGACGGCATGCGCTGGCCGTCGATCTCGACCCAGGCGGTGTCGTAGCCCACCCATTGCCAATCTTCGCTGGCGCCGATGGGGCGCGTGACGGCTTCGCGGAACACGTCGGGCAAGGGCTTGCGGAACAGGTGCAGCAGCGCGTACGACAACTGGTTGATGCGCACGTCGTTGTATTCCCAATACGTGCCGGGGCGCTGCAAGGGGCGCGCATCGCCCTTCTTGCCATCGGGCGGCACGCCGAAGGTCACGGCGCGATAGCGATCGGCCTGGTCGGACACGCCGAAGCGTTCGCCTTCCCATTCGCTGGTCTGTTGCAGCAGGTGGCGCCAGGTGATGTCAGCGTTCTGGCCTTCATCGAAGCCGATGCCCGGCACGCGCTTGCCCACGGGTTCGTCCACGTCGGGCAACAGGCCACGGTCATGCGCCACGCCCGCCAGGATCGCCAGGTACAGCTTGGCCACGCTGAAGGTCAGGTCGGCGCGTTCGGGCTCGCCCCATTCGGCCACCGTCTTGCCGTCCACCACCACCACGCCCGACACCGGGCCACGGTCGTGGATGGGACCCAGCAGGCGGTTCCAGGGCGGCGGGTCGTTCAGGTGCACGCCAAAGTTGCCCTTGACGCTGCGGTCCCAGGTGGATTCGTGTTCATTGGCGAATTGGATCGCCTGCTGCATCAGCGTGTTCATGGTTTCCCTCGTCGTTGTGTTTGTCTTGGTCTTAAGCCGCCACGCCATCCGGGGCGCGCGCCAGGAATTCCATCGCGGCCCGCACGCCGCCCGCCTGGTGCGGTACTCCGGCGGCGGCCAGCCCCATTTCAACGCCGGCCAGCGTGCCGCACAGCGTCAAGTCATTGAAGTGGCCCAGATGCCCGATGCGGAAGATGCGGTCGGACAGCTTGCCCAGGCCCTGCCCCAGCGACATATCGAAGCGTTCAAGAATGACCTTGCGCAACGCGTCGGCGCCATGGCCTTCGGGCATCATCACGGCGGTCAGCGCGGGGCTGTGGGCAGCCGGGTCCAGGCTTAACAGTTCCAGCCCCCACGCGGCCACCGCCAGACGCGTCGCGCGGGCATGGCGTTCGTGGCGCGCGAACACACGCGGCAAACCCTCGGCCTGCAACATGGCCAGCGCTTCGTGCAGGCCATACAGCAGATTGGTTGACGGCGTGTAGGGGAAATAGCCCTTGGCATTGGCCGTCAGCATTTCGCGCCAATCCCAATACGAACGGGGCAGCCGGGCGGTATCGGCGGCGGCCAGCGCGCGCGCGCTGACGGCGTTGAACGCCAGGCCGGGCGGCAGCATCAAGCCCTTTTGCGAGCCGGCCACGGTAACGTCCACGCCCCATTCATCGTGGCGGTAATCGATGGAGCCCAAGGACGATATCGTGTCCACCATCAGCAGCGCGGGATGCGCGGCGCGGTCGATCGCGGCGCGCACGGCGGCAATGTTGCTGGTGACGCCGGTGGACGTTTCGTTATGCACCACGCACACCGCCTTGATGCGCTGCTGCGTGTCTTCGGCCAGCCGCGCGCCGATCACGTCGGGGTCCACGGGGTGGCGCCAGTCGCTTTCGATGTAGTCCACGTCCAGGCCCAGCCGGCCCGCCAGCTTCTTCCACAAGCTGGCGAAGTGGCCGGTTTCCACCATCAACACGCGGTCGCCGGGCGACAGCGTATTGACCAGCGCGGCTTCCCAGGCGCCGGTACCCGACGACGGAAAAATCACCACGGGCGACTGCGTCTGGAAAACGGCTTTGGACCCTTCCAACACGGCGTGGCCCAGCTCGCCAAACTCGGGGCCACGATGGTCGATGGTGGGTTGGTCTATGGCGCGCAAGACGCGGTCGGGCACGTTGGTCGGCCCCGGAATCTGCAAGAAGTGCCGGCCGGACAAATGGGAATTCAGGGAAAGCATGCGTAGCCCCACAGTGGAATTATTTGTATACCAACGAAAGATGCGCGGCGATTCAAACGGCTTTTGACACAGCCCCGGCCGAGCAGGCGGACTTGCGGCATGCGCCACTCTATCCCATTGTTTTTGCACCGATAACCTAGGGTATACACCCATGATTGAAGTCGCTGCGCGGGGTTTATAGTCTGAAAAAATTCGGGGAAAAGTTGGTATACCAATGAGCAGCAATCCTAGCCTGTTGCCGGATCTGGCCGGGTCGGCACACGCCGATTCCGCCCTGCCCGACGCGCCGCCGCAAGGGGCCGTGTCGCCGGCGCCGCGCGTTGCCGGCAACGGCCGCACGCTGCCTGGGGCCGTCGCCGGAGCGCTGCGCGAACGCATCATCCAAGGGGAATTTCCCCCCGGCTCCCGCCTGAACGAACGGGCGCTGTGCGACCTGTTGGGCGTGTCCCGCACACCGATGCGCGAAGCGTTTCGCGTGCTGGCGGCCGAGGGCCTGGTGCAGATCGAACCGAATCGTGGCGCGCAGGTGGTGGCGCTGTCGGAAGCCAATATCCGTGAAGCGTTTGAAGTGATCGGCGGGCTCGAAGCCATGTCGTGCCGGCTGGCGTGCGAACGCGCCACCGATCTTGAAATTGCCGAGATCCGCGCGCTGACCTACGAAATGATGGCCAGCCACGCGCGCCATGACCTGCCCACGTACTTTCATACCAACCGCGAAATTCACGAACGCATCAGCCTGGCCTCGCACAACAGCCTGCTCAAGCAGCTGTACGACGCGCAGAACGCGCGCATCCAGAACCTGCGGTTCGTGTCGAACGAGAACCGCCAGAAATGGGATCTGGCCATGCGCGAACACATCGACATGGCCGAGGCCCTGGACGCGCGCGACGCCGACCGGCTGGCCGGCATCATGCGGCAGCACTTGCAGCGCAAGTGCGAGGCCGCGCTGAAAAGCATCAACGCCGATGCAAGCATCAACGCCAATGCGGCACCCAAGACCGCGCCGTCGTCCGACTCTGGTTGAGCCTGCCCTCCCAGCGCAAGGACGATAACGATAAAACCAGGGTGGCGCGGCCCGGAGCGAGATGATGGATACGCAGTACATGTAGTGCCTTCCACAGGAGCCTTCACCATGGCTGATAGTCGCTTCACACCTGCCTCACCCGCCCGACCCCGCACCCACCGCGTCACTGCCGCCGCCCCACTACGCGCGGCCGTCGCCGCCGCCCTCTTCGCCTGCGCCGGCCTTGCCGCCCAGCCCGCGCTGGCGGGCAAGAAAGACGACACCTTGCGCATGGCGTACGACCAGGCGCCTGAAAGCGTCGACCCGTACTTCAACAACGTGCGTATCGGCGTCATCATCGCCGCCAACGTCTGGGACACGCTGCTGTACCGCGACCCCGTCACCAACGAGTACAAGGGGCAGCTGGCCAAAAGCTGGAAGCAGATCGACGACAAGACCATGGAATTCGAATTGCGCGAAGGCGTGAAATTCCATAACGGCGAAGAGTTCGATGCCGACTCGGTGGTGTACACGCTGAACTACGTGGCAGACCCGAAGAACAAAGCGGTCACGCAGCAGAACGTGTCGTGGATCGACAAGGTTGAAAAAATCGACAAATACAAGGTGCGCCTGACCACCAAGGAGCCCTTCCCTGGCGCCAAGGAATACCTGTCCACCACCGCCGCCATCCACCCCGCCAAGTACTACCAGGAAGTCGGCCCCAAGGGCATGAACGCCAAGCCGGTGGGCTCCGGCCCGTACAAGGTGGTGGACTATCAGCCCGGCAAATCCATCACGCTGGAACGCAACACCGACTACTTCAAGGACTCGCCCAAGGCGCAGCCGAAGATTGGCAAGGTGGTCATCCGCTTCATCCCCGACCGCCAGACGCAGATGGCCGAAGTCATCTCCGGCGGCGAAGACCTGATCATGAGCGTGCCCAAGGACCAGGCCGAACAGCTGGGCCAGATGCCCAACCTGCAAATGGTCACCGGCAACACCATGCGCATCGTGTTCATGCAGATGAACATCCAGGACGGCACCCCCGCGCCGCAACTGAAAGACGAGCGCGTGCGCAAGGCCATCATCCACGCCATCGACCGCGAATCCATGTTGAAAAACATCGTGGGCGAAGGCGGTGGGCTGATCAACACCATCTGCACGCCCTCGCAAGTGGGTTGCACGCAAGACGGCGCGCCCACCTACAAGTACGACCCGGCGCTGGCCAAGAAGCTGCTGGCCGATGCGGGCTACGCCAATGGCTTCGACATCGACATCGTGGCCTACCGCGAGCGCAACCAGACCGAAGCCATCATCAACTACCTGCAAGCCGTGGGCATCCGCGCCAAGCTCAACTTCTTGCAGTACGCCGCCATGCGCGACATGATCCGCGCCAACAAGGCGTCGCTGACCCACCAGACCTGGGGTTCCAACCTGGTCAACGACGTGTCGGCGTCCACCCCCGTGTACTTCGCCTTCGGCAATGACGACATCACGCGCGACCCCAAGGTGCGCGACCTGCTCAACAAGGGCGACCACACCATCGACAGCGAGGCGCGCAAGGCCGCCTACAAAGAAGCGCTGGACCTGATCGCGCAAAAGGCCTACGCGGTGCCGCTGTGGACGCTGCCCGCCTACTACGTCGCCACCAAGGACGTGAACTTCAAGCCGTATTCCGACGAACTGGTCCGCTTCTGGGACATGAGCTGGAAGTAGCCACGCGGGAAGTCACGCGCGGGGTAACGCCGGGCGGGCGCCACGCCCGTCCGGCGGGCTGAAACGTTAGAGGAAGTCCTATGCTTTATTTCACGATCAGGCGCCTGGGCCTGGCGGCGCTGGTGGCGCTGACCGTATCGATCCTGGCGTTCCTGCTGCTGCACCTGTCGGGCGACCCGGCGCTGGCGCTGGCCGGCGAAGGCGCGCGTCAGGCCGATATCGACATGATCCGCAAGACCTACGGGCTGGACCGGCCGCTGGTGGTGCAATACGCCGACTGGCTGTGGCACATCATGCAGGGCGATTTCGGCACGTCGGTGTACTTCAAGACCGAGGCCGGGCCGTTGATTCTGTCCAAGCTCAAAACCACCTTGCTGCTGGGCATGGGCGCGCTGGGCTTTGCGCTGCTGGTGTCGATTCCGCTGGGCGTGCTGGCCGCCATTTACAAGGGCAGCGTGATCGACCGCGTGTGCCTGGCGATTGCCGTGCTGGGCCAGGCGCTGCCAAACTTTTTCTTTGCGCTGATTTTGATCATGCTGTTTTCGATATCGCTGCGCATCCTGCCGGTGTCGGGCAGCGGCACCTGGCAGCATTTCGTGATGCCCGCGATTGCGCTGGGCTACTACGTGGCGCCGGCCTTCATGCGACTGATACGCGCCGGCATGATCGAAGTGCTGGGCGCGGACTACATCCGCACCGCCCGCGCCAAGGGGCTGCCCGCGCGCAAGATCATCTTCAAGCACGCCCTGCGCAACGCCATCGTGCCGGTTGTGGCGCTGGCCGCCGTGCAGTTGGGCTACCTGCTGGGCGGCTCGGTCGTCATCGAAACCATCTTCGCGCTGGACGGCCTGGGCTATCTGGCCTACCAGAGCATTACGTACAAGGACTATCCGGTGATGCAGCTGATTGTGCTGCTGCTGTCCGTGCTGTACGTGCTGCTGACGCTAGCCGCCGATATCGCCAACGCGTGGCTCGATCCGCGCATCCGGGTGTCCTGACATGACCACGCCTATCCTCACCCCCTCCGTTCCCGGCGCGCCCGCCCCCGCCGCGTTGGAACTGTCCGCCTCCACCTTGCGCTGGCGCAGGCTGCGCCGCAACAAGGCGCTGCTGGCCGGTGGCGGCATCCTGCTCATCATCGTGCTGATCGCGCTGCTGGCGCCGTGGATTTCCCCGCACGACCCGTACTTCCAGGACCTGGCCTACCGCACCGCGCCGCCCGTCTGGTACGCCAAGGGCACGTGGCTGCATCCGCTGGGCACCGACCAGCTGGGCCGCGACTATCTGTCTCGCCTGTTCTACGGCGCGCGCATTTCGCTGTTGATCGGCGTCAGCGTGGCCTTGATATCCGGAATCATCGGCACCGCCATGGGCATGGCCGCCGGCTACTTCGGCGGCAAGGTCGACATGGCCGTGTCGTTCCTGATCACGACCCGTTTGTCCATGCCCGTGATCTTGGTGGCGCTGGCCACGGTGGCCATCGTCGGTGGTTCGCTGTGGGTGGTGATCCTGGTGCTGGGCTTTTTGAAATGGGACCGCTACGCCGTGGTCATGCGCAGCGCCACGCAGCAGGTGCGGTCGCTGGAATACGTGGCGGCGGCGCAGGCGGCCGGGGCGTCCACGTGGCGCATCGTGTGGGGCGAAGTGCTGCCCAACGTGGTGCCGCAGCTGATCGTGATTGCCACGCTGGAAGCGGCCAGCGCCATCTTGCTGGAAGCCTCGCTGTCGTTCCTGGGCCTGGGCGTGCAGCCGCCGCTGCCGTCCTGGGGGCTGATGATTTCGGAAGCCAAGGCGTACATGTTCTTTTCGTTCTGGCTGATCGCCATTCCGGGTTCGGCGCTGGCCTTGTTGATCTTTGCGATCAACCTGGCCGGCGACGGGCTGCATCAACTGCTGACGCCTGAAGAGAGGGCCTGACCATGGCCGACAAAGAAATTGTGCTGGACGTGCAAGGGCTGACGGTCGACATCGCCACGCCGCGCGGGCCGCTGCACGCGGTGCGCGACGTGTCGTTCCAGGTCAAGCGCGGCGAAACGCTGTGCCTGGTGGGCGAATCGGGCTGCGGCAAATCGATGACGTCGCTAGCCATCATGGGCCTGTTGCCCAAGGCGGCCAAGCGCACGACACGCCGGCTGGCGGTGCTGGGCGAAGACCTGTCCACCGCGCGCAGCCGGCGTATCAATGCGCTGCGCGGCAGCAAGATGGCGATGATTTTTCAGGAACCGATGACGGCGCTGAACCCCGCCTACGCCATCGGCGAGCAACTGACCGAACACTACATCCACCACCGCCATGCCAGCCAGCAACAGGCGCGCGACCGCGCGGTGGAACTGCTGGAAAAGGTGGGCATCGCCTCGGCCGGCCAACGCCTGACGCAATATCCGCACCAGCTTTCCGGCGGCCTGCGCCAGCGCGTGATGATAGCCATGGCGCTGATGTGCGGCCCGGAACTGCTGATTGCCGATGAGCCCAGCACGGCGCTGGACGTCACCATCCAGGCGCAAATCCTGCGCTTGCTGGCGGACTTGCAGGCCGAGCTTGGCATTGCCATGGTGTTGATCACCCACGACCTGGGCGTGGTGGCGCGCATTGCGCAGCAGGTGGCGGTGATGTATGCGGGGCAGATCGTCGAGGAAGGCCCGGTCAAGGACATCTTCGCCACGCCGCGCCATCCGTACACCGAGGGCTTGCTGGGCTGTATCCCCGTGCCCGGGCGCACCCCGCCCGGCGAATCGCTGGGCACGATACCCGGAGTGGTGCCGTCATTGGTGGGCGAGCTGCGCGGCTGCGCCTTTGCCGACCGTTGCCGCTACGTGCAGCCGCAATGCCGCGACACCGTGCCCGTGCACGGCCAGCCGCCGCATCAACAATGGCGCTGCATCCGCGTTGAAGAAGGAGTCCTGGCATGAGCGCGCTGTTGCAAGCCGAAGCCGTCAGCCGGCAATTTTCGATCCGTTCGGGCATGTTCCGGCCGCGCAGCACGCTGCACGCCGTCAACGGCGTGGACCTGGCCGTGGAACGCGGCGCGGTGCTGGGCATCGTGGGCGAATCGGGCTGCGGAAAGTCCACGCTGGCCCGCATGCTGCTGGGCCTGACGCCGCCCAGCGACGGCGCCATCAAGCTGGACGGCCAAGACATCCGCCAGATGGACCGCCGCGCGCTGGCGCGCCGGGTGCAGCCGATTTTCCAGGACCCATATTCGTCCTTGAACCCGCGCCGGTCCATCGCGTCCATCGTGTCGCTGCCGCTTGAGGTGCACGGCATCGCCAACCCCAAGATGCACAAGGCCATCGAGATGCTGGAACGCGTGGGCCTGCCTCCCCGGCTGGCGCACAACACGCCGGGGCAGCTGTCCGGCGGCCAGCGCCAGCGCGTGGCGATTGCGCGCGCGCTGGTCATGAACCCGGAAATCGTCATCTGCGACGAGCCGACATCCGCGCTGGACGTATCCGTGCAAGCGCAGATCATGAACCTGCTGATGGAACTGCGGCGCGAGTTCAACCTGACGTATGTGTTCATCAGCCATAACCTGGCGGTGGTCGAACACATCGCCACGCATGTGGCGGTGATGTACCTGGGGCGTGTGGTGGAATCGGCGCCCACGGCCAAGTTGTTCCACGACCCGCACCATCCCTATACGCAGGCCTTGCTGGCGTCGGTGCTCACGCCCGAACCGGGCTTGGGCATTCCGGACATGGGCTTGGGCCTGTCGTTCCCCGACCCCTTGCATCCGCCGCCCGGTTGCCCGTTTCACCCGCGTTGCCAACACGCCATGCCGCAATGCAAGGTGGAGCGGCCCGCACTGACGCTGCGTGACGGGTCCGTGGTGGCTTGCCATCTGTATCCCGAATCCGGCGCTGCATCGACCGCGGCATCTGCTTCCATTTCTAGTGCTGCTTCCCTTTCCTCTTCAATTCCCAACTCCACCGGAGCCCGCTCATGACCCGCGAGCAAGCCATCGCCCAAGCAGAACAGTGTTTCGATTCGGGCGCCTTCCGCGCCCTGCTGGCGCGGCGCCTGGCGCTGCCCACCGAAAGCCAGAACCCCGAGCGCGCCGCCGTGCTGGCCGACTACCTGGAATCCGAGATCCGCCCGGCCTTCGAGGCGCTCGGATTCACCTGCCGCACCCTGACGCATCCCAAGGCGCTGGCGCCCTTCCTGTACGCCGAGCGCATCGAAGACGCCGCCCTGCCCACCGTGCTGGGCTATGGCCACGGCGACGTCATCCGTGGGCTGGAAAAGGAATGGAAGGAAGGCTTGACGCCCTGGGCGCTGACCGAAGCCGAAGGCCGCTGGTATGGCCGGGGCATTGCCGACAACAAGGGGCAGCACACCATCAACATGGAAGCGCTGCGGCTGGTGCTGCAAGCGCGCGGCAAGCTGGGCTTCAACGCCAAATATCTGATTGAAATGGGCGAAGAGACGGGCTCGATGGGCTTGCGCGAACTGTGCGCCGACCATCGCGACATGCTGGCGGCCGACTTGCTGATTGCATCCGACGGCCCGCGTCTTGCCCCCCAGCGCCCCACCATCTTCCTGGGCGCGCGCGGCAGCCTGAACGTTGATCTGTCTATCGAGGCACGGGCCGGCGGCCACCATTCGGGTAACTGGGGTGGGCTGATTTCCAACCCCGGCATTCAGCTGGCGCACGCCATATCGACCATCGTGTCGCCCACCGGGCAGATCCGTATTCCGGAATGGGTGCCGACCGAACTACCCGCTGCCGTGCGCCGCGCCTTGGCCGACTGCCAGGTGGACGGCGGCGCCGACGGCCCCGAGATCGAACCGGACTGGGGCGAACCTGGCCTGTCGCCCGCCGAGCGCGTGTTCGGCTGGTGCTCGTTTGAAGTGCTGGCCTACAAGACCGGCAACCCGGAAACGCCCGTCAACGCCATCCCGCCGCGCGCCTGGGCGCGTTGCCAGCTGCGCTTTGTGGTCGGCGTGGACCCGGACGACCTGATCCCGGCCCTGCGCCGGCATCTGGACAGCCACGGCTTCTCGATGGTCAAGATTGCGCTGACGCGCGAATCCATGTTCCGCGCCACGCGCATCGATCCGGACGATGCCTGGGTGCAATGGGCGGTGGATTCGCTGGAACGCACGTCGGGCCAGAAGACGGCGCTGCTGCCCAACCTGGGCGGCTCGTTGCCCAACGACATCTTCACGGATGTGCTGGGCCTGCGCACAATCTGGGTGCCGCATTCCTACCCCGGTTGCTCGCAGCACGCGCCCAACGAACACCTGCCGCCCGAACTGCTGCGCCAGGCGCTGGGGTTGATGACGGGCCTGTACTGGGACCTGGGCGCGGGCGACACGCCACCGCTGTCGCGCTGAG
>NZ_LBHW02000047.1:0-40703 GCF_001005835.2 Achromobacter sp. LC458 | reverse complement strand
CTGGTGCCATTGCCGCGCGACACGAAGAACAGATACTTGTGTTGCTCGGGCTGCACCGCCGCCAGCAGCGCCGCCCTGCCCGCCGCCGCGATGGGCGTGGGCGGCAGGCCGGGTCGCGTGTAGGTATTCCACGGCGTATCGGTCTGCAAATCACGCTTGCGGATACGGCCCTGGTAGGCGTCGCCCATGCCGTAGATCACAGTGGGGTCGGTTTGCAACAGCATGCCGATCTTCAGGCGGTTGGTGAACACGCCGGACACACGGCGGCGGTCCGGCCCGTGCCCCGTTTCCTTTTCGATGATGGACGCCAGCACCAGGGCCTCGTAAGGCGTGGCGACCGGCAGGTCCGCCTGCCGCTTGGCCCAGGTGTCCTGCAAAATGCGCTGGCCTTCCTGATAGGAACGGCGCAGCAGGTCGTAGTCGGTGCTGCCCGGGGTAAAGATGTAGGTGTCGGGAAAGAACAGCCCTTCGGGATGCTTGATGTCGGAACCCAGGCGCGTCATCAACTCTTCGTCGCTGACTTCGCCCAGCGTCTGCTTGACGTCGGGGTGCTCGCGCAGCGCCTGGCGGATCTGGCGGAACGTCCAGCCCTCAAGAAAGGTGATCTGGCGCTGGGTCATGTCGCCCCGCGCCATGCGTTCCAGCAGTTGCCAGGGCGAGTCGCCATTGATGGCCTGATAGCCGCCGGCCTTCAGCAGTTTGTCCTGCTCGGACAGGCGCGCCATCCAGACAAAGCCGGGCTCCCAGATGGGCACGCCCACGGCGTTCAGCGCGCGCGCGACCGTGCGCGGGCTACTGCCCGGGTCCACCACAAAGTCGATTCTGTCGGCGGGTAGATGCATGGGTCGATGCATCCAGCTCCAGGCGGCGCCAACCGCTGCGGCGGCGGCGATCACGATCAGCAGGAATGACCACAAGACGTAAAAACGGAGTCGCTTCTTCATAAGTCCCAGAAGTTTAATGGATCGCGCGGACCTGTCGTGGCAAAACCGGGGCCAGACGTTACGGGGCGGCCCTTTGCGCGGCGTGGGCAAGGGGCCAATGACGCGGTGAAGGCGGCTATCATCTGCACTTTGATGACGTGATCACACCGCCGCCATGCACGCTTTCTATTCTTCGATTCCTGCCAGCGCCGAAGGTTGCGCGACGGGTGCCCCGTCCGCTCCGTGCGCGCCGCTGGATGATTTTCTGGTCTTCAGCGCGTCCGGCGCCGACGCACTTCCTTTCCTGCACGGCCAACTGACGCAAGACGTTACCGGCCTGCCGCTGGACACCGCCCGCCTGGCGGGCTACTGCACGGCCAAGGGCCGCCTTCTGGCCACCCTGGTCATGTGGCGCGCCGCCCCCGGCGCCGACGACGCCCCGCAACTGTATGGGCTGGTCCGCCGCGACCTTTCCGAAGCGTTGCTCAAGCGCCTGTCCATGTTCGTGCTGCGCGCCAAGGTCAAGCTGGCCGCAACCGCCTTGAACGTGGCGGGTGTGCAGGCCACCACCGAACAAGCTGCCGCCCTGGAAGCCGTAACTGGCGCCCTGCCGCGAGCGCCGTGGCAGCGCGTGGACCTGCCGTCGGGCACCTGGATCGCCGCCCCGTCGGCCGATACCCGCCTGCGCTGGTGGTGGATTGCTTCGGACGAACAACTGGCCCAGTCTTCGGCATTGGCCGGCGCGCTAAGCCTGGCGCCCGCTACGCATTGGCAGGTGGCTGATCTTGCCGCGGGCATTCCGTGGATTGCCTCGGCGACGCAGGACGTATTCATCCCGCAGACCGTCAACCTGGAGCTGGTTCAGGGCGTGAGCTTCACCAAGGGCTGTTACCCGGGCCAGGAAGTGGTGGCGCGCAGCCATTACCGTGGCACCGTGAAGCGGCGCATGGCGTACGGCACCATTGATCAGGCCGGCGAGCAAGCGGGCGGGCAAAGCGCGGCGCTGGCCGGCGTGGACGTGTTCGACGCCACCCAGCCGGGCGAGCCCATCGGCCGCGTCGTGGATGCCGCCAGCGAAGCCGGCGTGGCTTCAGTGCTGTTCGAAACCACGCTTGCCGCGCTGCCCCAGGGGGACCTGCGCCTGGGCGCCGAGGACGGCCCGCGCATCAACGTTGGGCCGCTGCCGTATTCCATTACGCCGTGAGTTAAGGCGGACGCGTTAAGGCGGACGCGGACGCGCGCCAGCGCCGGCGGCGCGTTGCTGCAATACGCCGTGGCAACCGGACGCGGGCGCGCTTTGCGCCGTGGCTACCGGAAGCGGGCGTGCTTTGCGCCGCAGCAACTGGACGCGGCGTGCTTTGCGCCGCGGGAACCGGACGCGGCGTGCTTTGCGCCGCCGCGTGTCCCACATAACGTCAGACCGCCACCCCAAACAGCGCGCCGACGCCTGCCGTTGCCGCCATTGCAAAAGCGCCCAACAGCGTCACGCGTAGCGCGGCGGGCCCCTTGGGCGCCCCGCCCGCCTGCGCGGCCAGCGTGCCCAAGCCGGCCAGACAGAGCACCGACGCGCCGATTACCCAGCCGATCAGTTGCGGCACCGGCGCCACCACGGCCACGACCAAGGGCAGCGCCGCGCCGCCCGCGAACGACGCGGCGGACGCCACGGCCGCCTGCACGGGCCGCGCGCGGTTATGAACGGAAATGCCTAGCTCATCGCGCGCATGCGCGTCCAGCGCGTCATGGCGGGTCAGTTGCCGCGCCACCTGCGTCGCCAGCTGCCGGGTCAAGCCCCGGTCCACATAGATATCGATCAGTTCGGCAAGCTCTTCTTCCGAGTTGCCCTTCAGCGAGCGCTGTTCCATCCGCAGGTCGGCCGCTTCGGTGTCGGCCTGTGACCGGACGGACACGTATTCGCCGGCCGCCATCGATAAGGCGCCGGCCACCAGCCCCGCCAGGCCCGACGTCAGGATCGCGCCATGCGAGGCCTGCGCGGCGGCCACCCCGGTGATCAGGCTGGCGGTGGACACGATGCCGTCATTGGCGCCCAGCACGGCGGCGCGCAGCCAGTTGCTGCGGAAAATTCGGTGATGTTCTTTGGCTGGCATTACCCGGTACCCATGCAACGTGTGACAAGCGCGACACGCACCTGCCCCATGAAAGGGCCAGGCGCGTGGCGCGCCGGAGTCATCGCGGTGTCACGCGCACCGCGGTGAGCAAGCCTATCACGCAAAGCGTGGCTTGCTCACCTTCGTAGGCATGTACTTCCACCTGGCAGATCGACAGACGTTTGCCCGGCTTGACCACGCGGCCGCTTGCCACGTAGCGGTCGCCCTTGGCGGGCGCCAGGAAGTTCATCTTGAACTCCGAGGTCAGTACGTCTTCACCCGGGCCAAACAGCGTGTAGGCGGCGTAACCGCCCGCGCTGTCGGCAATTGTGGTGGAAATGCCGGCGTGCAGAAAGCCGTTTTGCTGGCAAAGGTCGGCCCGGTAAGGCAGCCCGATGTCCACCCTGCCCGGCTCCACCACATCCAGCCGCGCGCCCAGCAGCCGCATGACGGTCTGCTGGTCGAAGCTGGCCTTGACCCGCGCGGCGGGATCAGCCGACGCTTGCGGCGCGACCATGTCAGTCTTGCTCGCGCTTGACCAGGTTGACGATGCTGGAGAAATCCAGCTTGCCCGAGCCGCCCGCGCTATGCAGCGAATACAGGTTGCGGGCCAGCTCGCCCAGCGGGATTGAGGCGCGCGTGGACAGCGCGGCCTCGGCGGCCAGGCCCAGGTCCTTCAGCATCAGGTCCACGCCGAAACCGCCGGCGTAGCCCTTGGACGCGGGCGCATGGTCCATCACGCCCGGCCAGGGGTTGTAGAGTTCGGTCGCCCAGTTGCGGCCCGAGCTCTTGGCGATGATGTCCGACAGCACCTTGGGGTCCAGCCCGTTGGCCACGCCCAGCGCCAGGGCCTCGGACGTACCGGCCATCAGGATGCCGAGCAGCATGTTGTTGCAGATCTTGGCCACCTGGCCCGCGCCGCCGGGGCCGGCATGAAAGATGTTCTTGCCCATTTTTTCCAGCACGGGCCGGGCGCGCTCCAGCGCGGCCGCGGGGCCGCCCACAATGAACGTCAACGTGCCCGCCGCCGCGCCCGCCGTGCCGCCGGAGACCGGCGCGTCGATCATGGCAATGCCACGCGCCTCGGCGGCCTGCGCCACCTTGCGGGCCGTGTCCGGCGCGATGGTGCTGCAATCGATGACCAGTGCGCTGGCCGAAATCTTGCCCAGCAGGTCGTGGTCCAGGTACAGCCCTTCGACGTGCTTGCTGGCGGGCAGCATGGTCACGACGACGTCCGCGCCCTTGACCGCTTCCGCCGCCGATGCCGCGGCGCTGGCGCCGGCATCGGTCAGCAGCTTCACCGCTGCCGGCACCAGGTCAAAGACCGTCAGGCTATGTCCGGCCTTGATCAGATTCAATGCCATGGGCGCGCCCATGTTGCCCAAACCGATAAACGCGATACTGCTCATGATGTTTTGTCTCCTGGTGCTATGGCTATGGCTATGGCTATGGCTTGCTATTGCTATTGCTATTGCTGTTGTTCTTGCTAGACGGGCGCGGCTCGTCTATCGGGATACGCGGGTACGCGAGGCTACGCGGAGGTTCCTCGGCGGGGTATGCGCGGCACGCCGACCCGCGCGTACGGGCCGGCCGAGGCAATCAGCGCCCTTCCTGTCCCAGGTCGGCCAAGGGATGCGGCTCGCCCTCGCGCCAGGGTTCCTCGAAAAACTTTTGCACCCAGGCGTCGGTTGCAACGTCGATCACTGCGGGGTTCCAGCGCGGCTTCTTGTCCTTGTCGATCAGCAAGGCGCGGATGCCCTCGGCAAAATCACCATGGGCTGTGCACGCCAGCGCCGCGATGTATTCGGCGCGGAACACGTCGTCCAGCGAGCGCAGGCGCATGCGCTGCTGCAAGGCGAAGGCCAGGCGTACCGAACCGGGGGAACCGGCCAACATGGTCGTCGCGGCGCGCGCCAGCCACGGGTCTTCATGGTCTTTCAGCAGCGCCAGCTCTTCGTAGATCTCGTCCAGCCGGTTGCCCGTGCACAGGTTGTTGATCAGGAACGAATGCTGGCGCAGGTGGCCGGGTTCCAGCGGCGTTTGCGGTTCCAGCGCGGTAAGCGCGCGGCGCAGCAGGCCGTCGTTGATGGAGCGCGGCGCCATGGCCTCGTCCGAGGCGCCGGCCGGCTTGCCCGCCCACGGCTGTTCTTCCAGCGACGCCAGCAGGCGCGGCCAGTCGGCGTGGTTCAGGCGGAAGTCCGCCAGGCCCGCAAAGAACGCGTCCGCCGTGTTCATCTGCGCGCCGGTCAGCGCCAGGAACAGGCCGATGCGGCCCGGCATGCGGTTCAGCAGCCAGCTGCCGCCCACGTCCGGGAACAGGCCGATCGAGACTTCCGGCATCGCCAGGCGCGAACTTTCGCTGACAACGCGATGGCTGGCGCCCATCATCAGGCCGATGCCGCCGCCCATGACGATGCCGTGGCCCCAGCACAGCACGGGTTTCGGATACGTGTGAATGCGGTAGTCCAGCCGGTATTCGTGCTCGAAGAAGCGGCGCGCGTAGGCGTTGCTCCAGCCGCTTTTACCCGCGTTTTCGGTCATGCTGCGGTACAGGCCGTGCAGGTCGCCGCCCGCGCAGAAGGCCTTTTCGCCCGCGCCTTGCAAGACCACCAGGGCCACGCCCGGATCGCGCGCCCATTGGTCCAGGCGCTCTGCCAGCAAGTCCACCATTTCCAGCGACAGGCCGTTCAGGGTCTGCGGCGCGTTCAGCGTCGCAATCCCGAACCGCATGCCGTTCGCCGCGCTTCTTTCTTCGAACAACACCGGTGCATTCATCTTATGTCGGCTCCTTTTTCCAACAATTGGCGGGCAATGATCACGCGCATGATCTCGTTGGTGCCCTCCAGAATCTGATGAACGCGAGTATCGCGCACCAGACGCTCCAAGGGATAGTCCTTCAAGTATCCGTAACCGCCATGAATCTGTTGCGCGTCCAGGCAGATCTGGAAGCCCATGTCGGTAGCGAAGCGCTTGGCCATGGCGCAATAGGTGGCCGCGTCCGGCGCGCCGCCGTCCAGCTTGCAGGCCGCCAGCCGCACCATCTGGCGTGCCGCCACCAGGTGGGTGGCCATGTCCGCCAGCTTGAATTGCAGCGCCTGGAATTCCGCCAGGCGGCGGTTGAACTGCCGGCGTTCGTCCATGTAGCGGCGGGCCGCGTCCAGCGCGCCCTGAGCCGCGCCCACCGAGCAAGTGCCAATATTGATGCGTCCGCCGTCCAGGCCCTTCATGGCGATCTTGAAGCCTTCGCCTTCCTGGCCCAGCAGGTTGGCGGCCGGCACGCGGACGTTTTCAAAAGTGATGGGGCGGGTGGACTGGCTGTTCCAACCCATTTTTTCTTCTTTGCGGCCGTAGCTGATGCCCGGGCTGTCGGCGGGCACGGCAAACGCGCTGATACCGCCCGCCCCCTCGCCGCCCGTGCGTGCCATGACGACCAGCAGGTCCGTGTCGCCTCCGCCCGAAATGAACGCCTTGGCGCCGTTCAGCACGTAGTCGTCACCCTGGCGTTGCGCGCGCGTGGACAGGGACGCGGCGTCCGATCCGGCGCCCGGTTCGGTCAGGCAGTAAGAAGCCAGTTTCTGGCCGCTGGCCAAGAGCGGGCCCCAAGCCTCCCGCAGGGCGGGCTGGCCCCATTTTCCGACCATCCAGGTGGCCATGTTGTGTATCGTCAGGAACGCAGTCGTGGACGGGTCCACGGCGGCCATTTCCTCGAACACCAGGGTGGCGTCCAGGCGCGGCAGGCCCAGGCCGCCAATTTCTTCGCTGGCGTAGATGGCGCAAAAGCCCATTTCGCCCGCCCGGGCGAAGGCCTCGCGCGGAAAAATGCCTTCAGCGTCCCAGCGCGCGGCGTGAGGGGCCAGTTCGCCCTCGGCGTAGTCGCGGGCGGCTTGCGCAAACGCGCGCTGCTCGTCGGTCAGTTCCAAGTCCACAGCCTGTCTCCTGTTGGTGTCGGTATTGTCTGTTGGCGTTGCGGGTCGTCTCGTGAACGCCCGCCCATCGCCGTGGCAAGATGGATTCTGGCATGACGTTAACGTAAACGTAAATATGAAACCGCGTTTATGTTACGCCGGATGCCGGGGCGGTATTTGTCTTGTTGGTGACAATGTCCGGCGGCGCCGGCCTGCCCCGAGAGCAGCCTGCGGAAGGTGGCCTGCACAAGGCGGCCTGCACAAGGGGCCTACAGAAGGGGCCTACAGAAGGGGCCTACAGAAAGCGGCCTACAGCAAGCCCGCGGGCCGAACCCGGCCGTTCTTGGCCGTCTTGGTCCGACGGTGTTCGGCGCGGCGGCGGCGCGATTCCTTGGGGTCGAAGCTCAGGCCCCGGTAGATTTCGACGCGGTCGCCCTCGGCCAGCCGGGATTGCGGTTCGGCGGCGCGGCCAAACACGCCCACCCCGCGTTCCCAGGGCTGCACCACCGGAAACGCCTGCGCAAACCCGCTAGCCGCCAGCGCGTCCGCTACCGTGGCACCGTCAGGCAGACGCAGTTCGCGCAGCCACACGTGGCCGGGCAAGGCATAGCAGACGCTGACGTTCAGCAACGCCGCCTCAGATGGCTCATTCGCCATATTTGGCCTGCGCCCGCTTGGTGAAGGAATCAATAAAGCTGGTCGCGATGCGGTTGAATACCGGCCCCACCACCATTTCCAGCGCGCGGTTCGAAAACGCGTATTCCATGGTGAACAGGACTTTGCAGGCATCTTCGGCCAGCGCCTGGAATTCCCAGTGCCCGACCAGGCTGGAGAACGGGCCATCCACCAGTTCCAGGTCGATCCGGTCGGGATAGACGTGGGTATTGCGCGTGGTGAAGCGCTGCTTCATGCCCGCGAAACTGATCAGGATAGAGGCCTGCATGCCATGTTCGTCGCGGCTTTGCACCTCGGCCCCGCCGCACCACGGCATGAACTCGGGGTACTTCTCCACGTCGGCAACCAGGTCGAACATCTGGGCGGCGCTGTAAGGCACCAGGACGGATCGTTGTACTTTGTGCATCGACTATCGCAAATGGCTAGAATGGCAAGATTTTACCGGCACCGCGCAACATGAGCCTAATGTGGCGCTTTGCAGCCCGCAAATTGCCGTTATGAGCAAAAAAGGCGTTATGCGCAAAAAGGCGTTATGAGCATTATCGACAACCGCAAGGCCACGCACGACTATTTCATCGAAGACCGCTATGAAGCCGGCCTTGTCCTGCAAGGCTGGGAAGTCAAAGCGATTCGCGACGGCCGCGTGCAGCTCAAGGAAAGCTACGTCATCGTACGCGATGGTGAACTGTACCTGCTGGGCATGCACGTCAGCCCGCTGCCCACGGCGTCCACCCACATCCACCCCGATGCCATGCGCACGCGCAAGCTGCTGCTCAAGGCCGAAGAAATCAGCAAGCTGATCGGCAAGGTCGAGCAGCGCGGCTACACGCTGGTGCCGCTGAACCTGCACTACAAGAATGGCCGCATCAAGCTGGACTTCGCGCTGGGCCGGGGTAAGAAGCTGTTCGACAAGCGCGACACCGCCCGCGAAAAAGACTGGCAGCGCGAGAAAGAACGCATCATGAAGCACGACACGCGCGCGCCCCGCAAAGACAAAGACGATTGATTCAGGCCGCGGCCGGCATGACCAGGCGCTCTGCCTGCTCGGCCGGCCCCACGATGCGGTTGCGCCCCGCCGCCTTGGCGGCATAGAGCTTGCGGTCGGCGCGTTCGAAAAACACTTGCAGGTTTTCGCCGGGCACCCATTCGGCCACGCCCGCGCTGAACGTGTACGAAATGGTGCTGCCGCCATGCGCGCAAGGCGTGCGCCGCACGGAATCGAGCAAGCGCGCCGCCACATCCAGCACGGCGTCGCCGCGCATATCCGGAAACAACACCCCGAACTCCTCACCGCCCACGCGCCCGACATGGTCGCCCGTGCGCAAGGTGGCGGTGGCCAGCAGGCCAAAATGGCGCAGCACGGCATCGCCCGCCACATGGCCATGCGTGTCGTTGATGCGCTTGAAATGGTCGATATCCAATAGCAGCAGGGTCAGCGGACGCCGCGTGCGCAGCGCCTGCGCGCAATAGCGTTCGGCCTGCAACCACCACGCCTTGCGCGACATCAGGCCCGTCAGGAAATCGGTGTTGGCCTCTTGCTCGCGGTCGGCCAGCATGCGGTCGTGGATGATCATGATGGTGCCCAGCGTCAGGCACGGCATGATCAGCACGCCCAGCGTCAGGAAGGCGATGTTCCAGACGTTTGGTTCCATCAAGGATTCGGGCAGCGCCAGGTCCAGCGCGTAGATCGCGGCCCGCAACGCACAGACGGCGGCCGAGATCAGCGCCACGGCCCACACGAAGCGATAGCTGTAGCGCGAACGATGCACCGGCATATTGCGCTGGACGGTGACCGCCACCGCAATCAGAAAGCCCATTTGCAGCAGCGACATCGCCACGATGCGAGGGTTGATGCGCCAGTCCACATACGTATAGGCCAGCAACACCACCAGCGCCACCAGGCATGCCAGCGTCATCAGGTGCTTGGGCACGCTAAGCCCCAGCAAGCGCCGCACGCCCGAGTAATACGAAAACAGCGCCAGGCCCACGGCCGCGTTGGGCACCACGACCGACACCAGCCAGGGCGCCGATGTGTTCTGAAGCGCAAACGTAAAAAACGCCAACAGCGTAAGCAAGTTGGCGCGTATGGTTTCGCGGATGCCGGCCATGCCGCTGCGAGCCAGCGACCCCAGCACGCAGAGCGATAGCACCCCCGCCAGTGCTGCTATCAGAAGCAAATTAACGGGAGCGATCATGGGCGGCGCGCCGCTAGGCGCGGTATCAGGTGTTGCGCGTGGACTTCACGATGGTCATGGCCGAGGCGATCATGCCGCCCACGTCGGACATGTTGGCCGGCAGGATCAGCGTGTTGCCTTCCTTGGCCACGTTGGCGAATGCCTCGACGTAGCGCTCGGCCACCTTCAGGTTCACCGCTTCCATGCCGCCCGGCTGACGCACGGCATCGGCCACTTGGGTAATGGCCTTGGCGGTGGCTTCGGCAATGGCCAGCACCGCGGCGGCCTCGCCCTGGGCCTGGTTGATCTGTGCCTGCTTCTCGCCTTCGGAGCGGGCAATGGCGGCTTCACGTTCGCCGGTGGCGATATTGATCTGTTCCTGGCGGCGGCCTTCCGAGGCCGCGATCAGCGCGCGCTTTTCACGTTCGGCGGTGATCTGCGCCTGCATCGAACGCAGGATTTCGTTGGGCGGCGTCAAATCCTTGATCTCGTAGCGCAGCACCTTCACGCCCCAGTTCAGCGCGGCTTCGTCCAGCGACGACACGATGTTGCTGTTGATCGAATCGCGTTCTTCGAACGTGCGGTCCAGTTCCATCTTGCCGATGACCGAGCGCAAGGTGGTCTGCGCCAGCTGCGTGATGGCCGAAATGTAGTTCGACGAACCATACGATGCGCGCATCGGGTCGGTCACCTGGAAATACAGCACGCCGTCCACTTGCAGCTGCGTGTTGTCACGCGTGATGCAGACCTGGCTGGGCACGTCCAGCGGGATTTCCTTTAGCGAATGCTTGTAGGACACGCGTTCGATGAAGGGGATGACAAAACCGGCACCCGGCGACAAGACACGGTCGAACTTGCCCAGGCGTTCGACCACCCAGGCGTGCTGTTGCGGCACGATGGCGATCGACTTGATGACGATCAGGATCGCCAGCGCGACGACGACGAGCAGGACGATAGTGGATGTATCGATCATGATTGAAACCTCTTCTGAGTTAATGCGATGGCGTCGGACAACAAGCCCCCGATGCCTGCTGCGGGCCGCGCGAGGCGCGAGCCGGTCTTACCTGGTTGAACCCGGCGCCCCCGTGGGCTTGAGCACCAGGGTCGAGCCACGCAGTTCGGTAATGGTGTGTTCTCCCGCGTGGGGCGCGTGCCCGGGGGCCAGTTCGGCCTGCCAGTGCGCGCCGCGATACCAGACACGCGCCGTGCGCTGTTCGGACCACGATTCCACGGAAACCGTCTGGCCGATGTCCAGGTTCACGTCGGCGTTGCGCGCCGAATTGACCTCGCGCTTTTTCAGCACGCGCGTCTTGCGCAGCGCCAACAGACCCAGCATCAAGACCACGCCGCACGCCACCAATTGCCATTCAAGCCCGGTGCCAAGCCACGCGGCAGCGCCGGCCGCTGCCAGCCCCAAGGCCACCAGCAGCAAATAGAAAGTACCCGTCGCCAACTCCCCGATAAGGGCCAGCGCGGCCAGTCCCAGCCAGATCCACATAGTCTTAACGTCGCCTGAAAGGATGATTCGTGAGCGGATTGTACGTATTTCCGGGACGTAACGGGAAAGCCCGTTGGCCTCGGTCCCGGCGGCGCTGGATTATGATGTGCGCCTGACGCGACGATCCCACCCGGATGGCCCGCGTCCGCCTTTTCAAGCACATCGATCCATGACCGCTGCAACACCTTCCGCCCTACCCGTCCTGATCCTGCATACCGGCGATCCGGACGACACGCTTAAAAGCCAGTTCGGCGGCTATGCCGAACAACTGACCCAGGCCGCCGGCCTGACGGCCGACGCGGTCGAAATCGTTGCCGTGCACGAAGGCCAACGCCCACAATCGCCGGCGCACTATCGCGCCGCCCTCATCACCGGATCGCCCGCCATGGTTACCGATAAGGAACCCTGGAGCGAAGACACGGCCGCCTGGCTGCGCGAGGCCGCCGCCGCCGAGCTGCCCATGTTCGGCGTGTGCTACGGCCACCAGTTGCTGGCTTATGCGCTGGGCGGCAAGGTGGGCTACAACCCGGCGGGCCGCGAAGTCGGCACGCAAACCGTCGAGCTGCTGCCGCCGGCCTCGGGCGACAAGTTGCTGGCCGGCCTGCCCGGCACGTTTCCCGCCCAGATGCTGCATGCCCAGACCGTGTTGCAGCCGCCGCCCGGCTCGGCCGTGCTGGCGCGCTCGGACCTGGACGAACACCAGATGATCCGCATCGGCCGCAATGTGTTTTCGACCCAGTTCCATCCCGAATTTGGCCCCGACTTCATTCGCGCCCACCTGGATCGCTATGGCCGTCGTTACGCGGCGGAAAACCTGGACCTTCCGGACCTGACCGCGAACGTGCGCGCCACGCCCGTGGCCGGGGGGCTGCTACGCCGCTTCCTGGACGCTTACGCGCCGGCCTGAACGGCGGCGCGCAACATCCGGAGTGCGGGGCGAGTCGGCAACTGAGACCATGAACCTAAAGCGCAATCCATTACGCGCATGTCAGGAGTCTTCGATGAGCCCCATCGCCGCCGCAAGCAAGCAGCCGCCCGCCGCAGCCGCAGCCGGTTTAAGCAAACAGCTAGTAAGCAAACAGCATGCCGCCGTCGTCGAACGCGCCTGCCGCGCCCTTGAGGCGGAGCAGCCGCCCGACCTGTCCACGCTGGCCGAACAAGCCGGCATGAGCCGCTTTCACTTTCACCGCGTATTCAAGGCAGCCACCGGCATCACGCCCAAGGCCTACGCCAACGCGCTGCGCGCCGCCCGCGCGCGCCAGCAACTGGAAAGCAGCGCCAGCGTCACCGACGCGATGTACGACGCCGGCTTCAACTCCAGCGGCCGGTTCTACGAAGCCGCCCCCGCCATCCTGGGCATGACGCCCACCGCCTTTCGCAAGAACGGCGCAGGCATCGACATCCGCTTCGCCGTGGCGCAGTGCTCGCTGGGCGCCTTGCTGGTGGCGGCCACCGGCACGGGCATCTGCGACATTTCGCTGGACGCCGACCCGGAACACCTGGTCCGCAACCTGCAAGACCGCTTCAAGGCCGCCCGCCTGATCGGGGCGGATGCCGAGTTTGAGACCTGGGTTGCCGCCGTGGTGAGCTTCGTCGAAGACCCGTCGCGCGGGCTGGACCTGCCGCTGGACGTGCGCGGCACCGCTTTTCAGCGCCGGGTATGGGAAGCACTGCGCGACATTCCGGTGGGCACCACGGTCACCTACACGCAAGTGGCCGAACGCATCGGTGCGCCCAGCGCCGTGCGGGCGGTGGCGCGCGCCTGCGCCACCAACTCCATTGCGCTGGCCATCCCGTGCCACCGCGTGGTGCGCACGGACGGGTCCATGGCGGGTTACCGCTGGGGCATCGACCGCAAGCGGGAATTGATCGCGCGCGAATTGAAAGCGGCGTAGCGCTCCCGCCCCCGCATCGTGCGCCAAAGAAAAAACCCCGCATCCTGATCGGACGCGGGGTTTTTTATTGGAACGGGCCAGGCGCTTATTGCTTGGCCAGACGCTGCCAGGTGTCGACAACCGTATCCGGGTTGAGCGACATCGACAGGATGCCTTCGTCCTTGAGCCATTGCGCGAAGTCGGGGTGGTCGCTGGGGCCTTGGCCGCAGATGCCCACGTACTTGTTGGCGGCCAGGCAAGCCTTGATCGCGCGGCGCAGCATGAACTTCACGGCTTCGTCGCGTTCGTCGAAGTCGGCAGCCAGGAGCTCCATGCCGGAATCGCGGTCCAGGCCCAACGTGAGCTGGGTCATGTCGTTGGAACCGATCGAGAAGCCGTCGAAGAATTGCAGGAATTCGTCGGCCAAGATGGCGTTGGACGGCACTTCGCACATCATGATCAGCTTCAGGCCGTTTTCACCGCGAGCCAGGCCATGCTTGGCCAGCAAGTTCACAACCTTTTCGGCCTGACCCAGCGTGCGCACGAACGGCACCATGATTTCAACGTTGGTCAGGCCCATGTCGTCGCGAACCTTCTTGAGCGCTTCGCATTCCATGCGGAAGCACTCGGCGAAGTCCTCGGCGATGTAGCGCGAAGCGCCACGGAAGCCCAGCATGGGGTTCTCTTCCTCGGGCTCGTAGCGCGAACCGCCCACCAGCTTGCGGTATTCGTTGGACTTGAAGTCCGACATGCGCACGATGACCGGCTTCGGGTAGAACGCGGCGGCAATCGTGGCCACGCCTTCGGCCATCTTTTCAACGAAGAACGCGCGCGGGCTGGCGTGCCCACGGGCAGCCGATTCAACGGCCTTCTTCAGTTCGCCGTCCACGTTCGGGTAGTCCAGGACTGCCTTCGGGTGGATGCCGATGTTGTTGTTGATGATGAATTCCAGACGCGCCAGGCCGACGCCGCCGTTGGGAATTTGCGCAAAGTCGAACGCCAGCTGGGGGTTGCCCACGTTCATCATGATCTTCAGATCGATGGCGGGCATTTCGCCACGGCGCACTTCTTCGACTTCGGTTTCGATCAGGCCGTCATAGATGCGGCCTTCGTCGCCTTCCGCGCAAGACACGGTCACGGCCTGGCCTTCCTTGAGCAGGTCGGTGGCGTTGCCGCAACCCACCACCGCCGGAATGCCCAGTTCGCGCGCGATGATCGCCGCGTGGCAGGTACGGCCGCCACGGTTCGTGACGATGGCCGAGGCGCGCTTCATCACGGGTTCCCAGTTGGGATCGGTCATGTCGGTGACCAGCACATCGCCCGGCTGGACCTTGTCCATGTCGGAGATGTCGCCCACCACGCGCACGGGGCCGGCGCCGATCTTCTGGCCGATCGCGCGGCCGGTAATCAGGACCTGGCCGGTGGCCTTCAGGCGGTAACGCTGCTGCACGTCGTTCACGCCCTGCTGCGACTTCACCGTTTCCGGGCGCGCTTGCAGGATGTAGATCTTGCCGTCAACGCCGTCACGGCCCCATTCGATGTCCATCGGGCGCTTGTAGTGCTGCTCGATGATGACGGCGTAGCGAGCCAGTTCGTTGACTTCGTCGTCGGTCAGCGAATAGCGGTTGCGCTCGGACACGGGCACGTCAACGGTACGCACCGCGCGGCCTTCCGGACGCTCGGGGTCGAATTCCATCTTGATCAGCTTGGAACCGATGCGGCGGCCGACGATGGGGAACTTGCCTTGGGCCAGCGTGGGCTTGAAGACGTAGAACTCGTCGGGGTTGACGGCGCCTTGCACGACGGTTTCGCCCAGGCCGTAGGACGAGGTGATGAACACCACGTCTTCAAAGCCCGATTCGGTATCGATGGTGAACATGACGCCGGCGCTGCCCTTGTCGGAACGCACCATGCGCTGGATGCCGGCCGACAAGGCCACATCGGCGTGGGCGTAGCCCTTGTGCACGCGATAGGAAATGGCGCGGTCGTTGTACAGCGAGGCGAACACGTGGCGGATCTTGTCCAGCACGTCGTCGATGCCCACAACGTTCAGGAAGGTTTCCTGCTGGCCGGCGAAGGACGCATCGGGCAGGTCTTCCGCCGTGGCGGACGAGCGCACGGCAAACGAGCCCTTGCCGTCAGCGTCGAGCTTGGCAAAGGCTGCACGGATTTGTGCTTCGAATTCGGCCGAGAACGGCGCTTCGACGATCCATTGGCGGATCTGCGCGCCGGCGGTGGCCAGCTCGCGCACGTCTTCGGGGTTCAGCGTGGTCAGGCGTTCAGCGATGCGCTTGTCCAGGCCCGAGGCCTTCAGAAAATCACGGAAGGCGTCGGCGGTCGTGGCAAAGCCGCCCGGCACGCGGACGCCCGCGCCAGACAGCTGGCTGATCATTTCGCCTAGTGATGCGTTCTTGCCTCCTACCGAGTCCACGTCCGTCATGCGGAGCTGCTCGAACAAAACAACATACGACATTGAAGTCACCTTTTACAATGGAATGAAAGCGAGTTAGGTCAAAGCACGAAACAAGCACAAAAACTGCTTTTTTCAGACGCTGACCAAACTGGCCTTGGACCGCCCTTGGGGTGACTTATAGGGGCCTGATTGTACTCGGTGGAGTACCCTGGGCTATCTGACTGGTTGGAATTTTTTACACATGACATCTACCCCGATCGCACGCACGGTATACATCGTTTCCGACAGTACCGGCATCACCGCCGAGACCTTCAGCCAGTCGGTGCTGTCCCAGTTCGAAGAGGTGGAATTCAAGCCGATTCGGCTGCCGTTCGTCGACACCCTGGAAAAGGCCGCCGAGGTCGCCATGCGCATCGACCGCAGCGCCCTGGAAGCCGGTGTGCCCCCGATTGTGTTCAGCACCTTGGTCAACCCCGAGATCCTGGCGCGTGTTCGTCAGGCGAACGGCATCTTCATGGACCTGTTCGGCACCTTCGTCAGCCATATCGAGCAAGCGCTGGGCCTGAAGTCCAGCCATTCGATCGGCCGGTCGCACATGCAGGCCAATTCCGAAAAGTACCGCAACCGTATCGACGCCATCAACTTCAGCCTGGCTCACGACGACGGCCAGTTCGTCAACCAGCTGGACCAGGCGGACGTCATCCTGGTGGGCGTGTCGCGCTGCGGCAAGACCCCCACCAGCCTGTACCTGGCGATGCAGTACGCCATCAAGGCCGCCAACTTCCCGCTGACGCCGGACGATTTCGAACGCGGCACCCTGCCCTCGACCATCGCCCCGCACCGCGCCAAGCTGTTCGGCCTGTCGATCCAGCCCGAGCGCCTGGCGGAAGTTCGCAACGAACGCCGCCCCAACAGCCGCTATTCCCAGCTGGAACAATGCCGCTACGAAGTGGCGGAAGCCGAACGGATGATGCGCCGTGAAGGCATTTCGTGGCTGTCCAGCACCACCAAATCGATTGAAGAAATCGCGACGACGGTGTTGCAGGAAGTGGGCCTGGATCGGGGCTGAAAAAAACTTGGGCGCACCCATGGTGCGCCCAAGCTTGGCCTATTCAAAAGATGGGCGTGGGTCAGAAGCCCGGCATCCGCTCGGGACTTGCCGCGCCCCAATACCGCAGGCCACGCATCTCGTTTTCGGCGAGTTCTGGCGGGTCGACCAGTTGCATCGACAACTTGCCTACGGCACCGGTGGCGCCGTACACCTCGGCCATGACGCGCACATATCGCGTCTGCCCCGGGTCCAGCATGAAGCTCACGCCGTCGCCCGTCCAATGCAGGTTGGTGACCACATAGCTGCCGGCGGGTCGGTCAACAAAGAAAAAGCTGCCCGGCTTGTTGCGGCCGACCACAACATCGTTGACGCGCAGTTTCTGCTGCGCCGCCGCCAGGTTGGTGGGCTGCGGCTGATAGAAATAGATCCGCCCATTGCCTTCGGCGATCGGGGGCAAGCGCCCATGCAATGCATCAAACTTCGGGCCCGCGCATCCGGCCAGCAACACGGCGACGGCAACTGCCGCCACACCCTTGATCCACGACTTCATTGACGCATCTCCACAGGCAAAGTGACGGGACGAGACAGCGCCATATAAGCGCTTTCGCCCGGCAGGTAAAAACCCAGCAGCTTGCCGGATGACGCCACCAGATAAGCCTCACCCTGCCGTCGGGTCTGAATGGTGAACAAGCCGCCCATCGAACGGTAGACGTCGCCTTGCGGCAACGCCCCGACGCGGCGCCACTGCGACGCCGCGGGCAAGGTCACGCTGCTGTCGTTCGGCAAGGCCGCGATGACGACGCGCGACAGCTGGATGGTGTGGACCGGGTCGGCAGAGGCCACGGGCGTCATGCCGACTTTCTGCGTGCTGACCGACATGCACGCGTTCAGTGCAAGCGCGCAGGTGGAAGCCAATAGCAGCGCCCGGCCGACGTGTGCCACACGTGTCACACCCGCCCGCGCCATCCATGCCTTCAGTTTCGGAACCGGCGATGCCGCCATAGCCATCTCGCAGAAATTTAAAGCGTGAAGTATATGAGTGCGACCGGATTTTACAAAACGTGCGGCTTCAAAAACGCACGGACTGGCGGTCGTGCCGGCCTGCGGTCCAAGAGCGCAGGCGACTTGAAATCACCTTCATGTTTGGGCCTGTTTGTTCGTCCGGTGGATTCTCCGCTGGATCGTCCGCGTGCCGTGGGTGCGACGTATGTGCGCCAGGTCCGCGTCTTAAGCAATGCGCGAGTATAAGCGGGGCCGGATCAACGAATCGGCTCAAAAAAAGGACGAAAAATGACGGCGTCGTCAGTATTCCGCGCGGGCAAGCGCTTGGCGCCGCTGCTCGAACAGGCAGATCGCGGCAGCCGCGCCGACGTTCAGGGACTCGACGGCGGCCATGTCGTGGGGGATGCAGACCTTGAGCCGGGCGGCGGCCAGCAAAGCGGGATCCACGCCTTGACCCTCGTGCCCGAAGACCCAGGCGCACCGGGCCGGCAACGCGCCTTCGTACAGGTTCTGTGCGCCGTCCAGCGCGGTCGCTACCAGCGGCACGCGTAGGCTGGGCAACAAGGCGGGCAGGTCAACGTGTTCGTGGATGGCCAGCGCGAAGTGCGCGCCTTGGCCGCTGCGCAACACCTTGGGCGACCACGCGGCGGCGGTACCCGTTGCCAGGAACACACGTTTCACGCCCGCCGCCGCGCAGGTGCGCAGCAGCGTGCCGACGTTGCCGGGATCTTGGATACGGTCGAACAGCACGCAGTTTTCGTCGATGTCGGCCGGCAATTCCAACGGCGTGGGAGTGACCAGAAAGGCCACGCCCTGCGCGCTTTCCACGCTGGCCAGCGACTGCATCAGGCGCGCGTCCAGCGCCAGGCAGCGGGCGTCGGGAACCGCGGCTGCCAATGCGGCGATATCGGGTTGCGCCAGGCGATCCACATCGAAGATGGCCTGGTCCGGCGCATCGTGGTGCTGCAACCAGGCCTGGCACAGGTGCACGCCGTCCAGCAACACGGGCGCGCCGCGCTTGCCGGCCGTGCCGGCCAGTTTGGCCAAGGCCTTGACCGCCGGATTGTCGCGGGAACTGATGTGCTTCATGACGCCAGGCCAAACGCCTTGATCGGAGCGAAGCTGCGGCGGTGTTCCGCGCAAGGGCCGTGTTCGCGCAGCATTTGCAGGTGCAGCGCGGTGCCGTAGCCCTTGTGCTGGTCAAAGGCGTATTGCGGATACAGGCTGTGCAGGCGCACCAGATCGGCATCGCGCGCGGTCTTGGCCAGGATGGAGGCAGCGGAAATTGCCGGCACCAGCGCATCGCCCTTGATGACCGTCTGCACGGTGCAACCCAGCTTGGGCGCCTGGTTGCCGTCCACCAAAGCCAGTTGCGCGGGCAAGGACAAGCCCTGCACCGCCCGTTGCATGGCCAGCATCGTGGCCCGCAGGATGTTCAGGGTATCGATTTCCTGCACGCTGGCACTGGCAACGCACCAGGCCAGGGCGTATTCCTGGATCTCAAGCGCCAGCGCCTCGCGGGTGGCGGCTTTAAGCACCTTGGAATCGGCCAGCCCATCGATGGGCCGCGCCGGGTTCAGGATCACCGCCGCGGCATAGACCGCGCCGGCAAGCGGGCCACGGCCCGCCTCGTCCACGCCCGCCGTCACCATGGCGGGTTGCACGGGGGCCGCGAACAATTCAGGCTGCTCCACCCGCCACCTCCAGAATCGCCTGGGCCGCCAGGGCCGGCGTGTCGCGCAGCAATTCCTGGTGCATGGCGGTAAAGCGGGCCTCGACGCGGGCGATCAGCGCATCGTCGGTCAAGGACGCCCAGGTCGCCTCGGCCAGCTTTTCGGGCGTTGCGTCGTCTTGCAGCAATTCAGGCACCGCGAAATCGCGCAACAGCACATTGGGCAGGCCCACCCACGGCAGGTAAGGCCGCTGCTGCCCCGACTTCCACGTCATGATGCGGCGCATCCAGGGCGACAACACGTACGAAATCACCATGGGGCGCTTGTACAGCGCCGTTTCCAACGTGGCCGTGCCGCTGGCCACCAACACCGCGTTGGCCGCTTCCATCACGGACCAGGCCACGGGCGCCTTGCGATCGCCGCCGGCGCCATGCAGGTCGTCGGCGGTAATGCAGCGAAGGCCGGGCACCGGGTGCTGAGCCAGAATCGCCTGGAATTCGGCGCGGCGCTGGTCGTTAACCATCGGCACGACGCACTGCAGGGCGGGATCTTTCTTCATCAACAGCTGGGCAGCCTGCAAAAAGCGCGGCGCCAGCAGGCGGATTTCGGACGAACGGCTACCGGGCAAAATCGCCAGCACGCGCGCGTTCGGGTCGATGCCCAGGCTTGCGCGCGCGGCGGCGCGGTCCGGCTGCATCGGGATGGCGCCGGCAAGCGGGTGGCCCACGTAGGTGACCGGAATGTTTTCCTTGCGGTAGATCTCTTCCTCGAACGGGAAAAGCACCAGCATGTGCGACACGGATTCACGGATCTTATGAATGCGTTCGTAGCGCCACGCCCAGATGGACGGGCCGACGAAATGCACCGTAGGGGTACCGGCCAGGCGTAGCTGATGTTCCAGCCGCAGGTTGAAGTCGGGGGCATCGATGCCCACGAAGACCTTGGGCGGCTCGGCCAGCCAGCGGCGCTTGACGTCGCGATAGGTGCTCAGCAAGCTGGGCAGGCGCTTGAGCGCATCGACGTAGCCGAACACGGTCAGCGCGTGCATGGGATGCCAGGCGTCAAATTCGCGGGCCTGCATTTGCGGGCCGCCGATGCCTTCGCACTGCACGCTGGCATCGCGGGCTTGCAGACCGGCAATGATCCGACCGGCCAGCAAGTCGCCCGAAGGCTCGCCGGCCACCATGCCGATCCGAGTGTTCATGGGCGAATGATGCCGCGCGAGGCGACGTCCAGGAAATCCAGCAGCGTTTGCAGATGCTCGGCCGCTTCGGGAATTTCTTGTTGGCGCTTGTGCAATTCAGCGCGCGCCGCGTCCAGCGGCAAACCACGGCGGTAGATGATCTTGTAGGCTTCGCGCAGGGCCGAAATCATCACGGGGGTAAAACCGCGACGCTTCAGGCCTTCGACGTTGATGCCCACCGGCCGGCACGGGTTGCCCGACGCCAGCACGAACGGCGGCGTATCCTGCATCAACGAGCTGTTGCCGCCCGTCATGGTGTGCGCGCCCACGCGTGCAAACTGGTGCACGCCGGTCAGGCCGCCGATGATGGCCCAGTCGCCCACATGCACGTGGCCGCCCAGTTGCACCGAGTTGGCCAGAATGGTGTGGCTGCCAACGTGGCAATCATGCGCCACGTGCACATACGCCATGATCCAGTTGTCACTGCCCAGCGTCGTTTCGCCGCCATCTTGGACGGTGCCCGTGTTCAGCGTGACAAATTCGCGCACGGTATTGCGGTCGCCGATCGTCAGGCGCGTCTTTTCACCGGCGTACTTCTTGTCTTGCGGCATGCCGCCGATCGAGCAGTAGCGGTAAAAACGGTTGTCGCGCCCGATGGTCGTGACGCCGTCAACCATGCAGTAGGGGCCGATTTCGGTCCCTGCTCCGATGGTGACGTCTGGCCCCACCATTGCGAACGGGCCGATTACGGCGCTCGGGTCAATTTTTGCCGCCGGATCAACGACTGCGGTGGGATGGATGTTTCCTGCCATTTACTCTTCCAGGCTGCGAATCGCGCACATCAGCTTGGCGGACGCCACTTCTTGTCCGTCGACCGTCGCGCGCGCGGCGTACTTACAGATGCTGCGGCTCAGACGTTCGGCTTCGACTTCGATGCGCAGTTGATCACCCGGCACCACGGGGCGGCGGAAGCGCGCGCCGTCGACGCCGACCAGATAGTAGGCCGTCTTGGAGCTATCGCATTTGAGGCCGCCGTTTTCGTCCGTGAACGAGAACAGTGCCGAAGCTTGCGCCATGGCTTCCACGATGAGCACGCCCGGCATCACCGGATGGTGGGGGAAGTGGCCGTTGAAAAACGGTTCATTGATCGAGACATTCTTGATGGCGACAATAGACTTGCCGGGCACCATTTCGACGACGCGATCAATCAGCAGCATCGGATAACGATGCGGCAGCCTCTCCATGATCCCCTTGATGTCGAGTTCCATTTTTCTATGCTTTCCTGCGAGATGAAATAATTTTGGCGCGTGCACGCCCAGGCGGCAATTGCGCGCTCTAGTCTTTTTCCAGCGTGCGCACGCGGCGGCGCAGTTGCGCCAACTGTTGTATCACGGCGGCGTTGCGCTGCCAGTCGCCATGCTCGGCATACGGGAACACCCCGGTATAGCGGCCTGGCTTGGTGATGCTGGAGGTGACCGCCGTGCCACCTGAGATGTGCACGTCGTCGCCCAAGGTCAAATGGCCCGATAGCATCGCGGCGCCGCCGATGGTGCAGCGTTCGCCAATGGTGGTGGAGCCGGCGATGCCGACGCACGCCGCCACGGCGGTATGCGCGCCGATGCGCACGTTGTGCGCCACCATGATCTGGTTGTCCAGCTTGACGCCGTCCGACACCACGGTGTCGTCCAAGGCGCCACGGTCGACGGTGGTGTTGGCCCCGATTTCGACATCGTTGCCCACGGACACGCCGCCCAGCTGGGGAATCTTGCCCCAGGCGCCCTGCCCCAGCGTCGGGTCCGGCGCAAAGCCGAAACCGTCGGCGCCCAGCACGGCGCCGCTGTGAATGATGGCCCGCTCGCCCACTTTCACGCCTTCGTAAAGGGTGACATGTGCGTGCAGGCGGCTGCCCGCGCCAATGGACGAGCCCGCCCCGACCACGCAGCCCGGTCCCAGGACCGTGTCGCGACCGATGCGGGCGCCCGCCTCGACCACGCAATTGGGGCCGATACGCACGCCCTCTTCAAGGACGGCGTCGGGCGCAACAACGGCGGACGGATGCGTGGAACCCGGCAACGCAGGACGACGCGCCGCGTCGAACCATTGGGCCACACGGGCATACAGCAGATAGGGATGTTTGCAGACGACCAGCGCAAAGGGCGGCCGATCGGCGCCCTGGGCTTCCAGCGCCTCGGCCACGTCGGCCGAGACGATGACCGCCCCGGCTTGCGTGGTGGTCAGTTGGCTCTGGTAGCGGGGGTTGGCCAGGAACGTGATTTCCTGGCTACCCGCCGAAGACAGCGTCCCGATACCGCAGACCTTGAAAGGTTCTGCGCCCTGGGGCGCGCTGATGCGCCAGTCCATACCCTGGGTATTGGCGGCGCTCAACAGTGCTTCAAGAGTCGGCGCGCGAGCAAGATCCAGTAAAACCGGCATGGTGTGACGGGTGCTGCTTACTTGCCCAGGCTCTGAATCACCTTGTCGGTGATGTCGATGCGCGGGTTGACCGTCACGGCGTCCTGGATGATCAGGTCGTAGCTTTCTTGCTCGGCGATGCGCTTGATGGCCTCGTTGGCCTTCGTGACGATGCCCGAGAACTCTTCATTGCGGCGGCGGTTGAAGTCTTCCTGGAATTCACGACGCTTGCGTTGCAGGTCGGTATCCAGGTTGGACAGTTCGCGCTGGCGCTTGACGCGGTCGGATTCCGACAGAACCGGAGCGTCCTTGTCGAACTTTTCGGCTTGCGAACGCAGGCTGTTGTTCAGGCGCTGGAGCTCGTCGTCGCGCTTCTTGAATTCCGCTTCGATCTTGCTTTGCGCCGTCTTGGCCGGGCCCGATTCACGCAGGATCCGCTCGGTGTTGACGAAGCCGATCTTGGTGTTTTGAGCCTGCGCGGGAATCGCAGCAGCCGAACCGAGAATGAGAGCACCCACCAGGGCAATGGAGCCGCCCAGCTTGCCACGGCGCTTGGCGCGCGGCGTATTCGATGATTTAAGTGCGAAATCAGACATCATGAAAATCTCACCTTCCAGTAAGGCAAAGCCAAAGTGTGTATTGTGCCACTAAACAGCAAGGGAGCCGGGCCATGGGGCCCCTCCCTTGTTTTCAAGCGTAACGGCGCGCTTAGAAACCGGTACCGATCTGGAACTGGAAGCTTTGCTTGTCGTCACCCTGCTTGGAGTTCAGCGGACGCGCGTAAGACAGCTGCAACGGTCCCATCGGCGACTGCCACGACAGGCCGACACCCGCCGAGAAACGCCAGCCGCAAGGATCCTCGACCTCGGTGTTGTTGCGGCCACGGGTGCAGCTCAGACCACTGCCGGCAGCGACCTGGCCTGCATCGCTGAAGATGAACCAACGCAGCGTGCGGTCCTTGGTGGCGCCCGGGAACGGCAGATACAACTGCGCGTTGGCCACGACACGACGCGTACCGCCCAGGTAATCGCCGGTCAGCGTATCGCGCGGACCCAGCGACGACCCTTCATACCCGCGAACGGTGCCGATACCGCCGGCATACACGTTCTTGATGACGGGGTAATTCTTGCTGCCGTAGCTGTTGCCCCAATCGACCATGCCGTTCAAGGCCAGCGTGTACGAGCCACCCAGCGGCACGAAGTACTGCTGTTGGCCGGTCAACATCGTGTATTGCAGGTCGACGGTGGATACGTCGGCCTTCAGGCGCGTGTACGAGCCCTTGGTCGGCGCCAGCGCGCTGTCACGCGTGTCCTTGGACCAGCCGGTGCTGAAGATGACCGCGTTCGTCGAATCGCCGTACTGACTTACGAAGTCGCGGTAGGCCTGCGGCGAGTTCGTGAACAGGTCGATCTGGTTGTGTTCGTAGTTGGCACCCAGGAAGATCCGGTCGTATTCCGAAATGGGAATGCCGAAGTTCATGCCCAGGCCGAGCGCCTTGACGCGGTAGTCGCCGTCGTTGTTGTTCCAGGGCTCGGTCACGCGGTAGTACGCGGACGTCGTGCGGCTGATGCCTTCCTTGGTCCAGTACGGGTCGGTGTGCGACAGCACGACCGCGCGGTTCGTCTTGCTGGTGTTCAATTGCAGCGTCAGGTTGGTGCCGCTGCCGAAAACGTTGTCTTCGCTGATACCGGCCGACAGAATCGCCTTTTCGGACGAACCGTAGCCCACGCCCAGGTTGATCATGCCGGTGGGCTTTTCTTTCACGTCCACGTTCACATCGACCTGGTCGGGCGAACCGGGGACGGGATCGGTCTTGACGTTGACGTCGCTGAAATAACCCAGGCGGTCGACGCGGTCGCGGGACGTCTTGATGTCCTTGGCGTCGTACCAGGCGGCTTCCTGCTGGCGCATTTCGCGGCGCACGACTTCGTCGCGCGTGCGGGTGTTGCCACCGATCTGGATGCGGCGCACGTACACACGGCGGCTCGGGTCGACGTAGAACGTCAGGTCGGCTTCGTGCTTGGCGCGGTCCAGCTGCGGATTCGGGTTGACGTTGGCGAACGCGTAGCCCAATTCGCCCAGGTAGTCGGTAATGGCCTTGGCCGAGTCGTTGGCCTTGGCGGCCGAGAACGTCTCGTTGGGCTTGGTCTGCACCAGGGCGTTGATTTCCTTATCCAGGCCCAGCAGATTGCCGGCCAGCTTCACGCTGCGCACCTTGTAGGGCTCGCCTTCGTGAACGGTAATCGTAATGCGGATGTCTTTGCGGTCAGGCGAAATGGTGACCTGCGGGGGCTCGACCGTGAACTCCAGGTAACCCTGGTCCAGGTAGAACGAACGCAGGCGCTCAAGGTCGCCTTCCAGCTTTTCGCGGGAATACTTGTCGGTATCGGTGTACCAGGTCAACCAGCCCGGCGTCGTCAGCTTGAACTCGTCAAGCAGGTCGCTTTCCGAGAAGGCCTTGTTGCCGACGAAGCGGATTTCCTGGATGCGGGCAACCGACCCTTCAAACACGTCGAAGCTCACGCCCACGCGGTTACGCGGCAGCGGCGTCACGGTAGAGGTGACTTCAACGCCGTACTTGCCCTTGGACAGGTATTGCTGCTTCAGTTCGTATTCCGCGCGCTCGAGCATCGAGCGATCGAAAATGCGGCCTTCGGCGAAACCGACCTGCCCCAGCGACGTGGTGATCGCCTTGGAGTCGAATTCACGCATGCCGTTGAAGTTGACGGAGGCGATGGTCGGGCGCTCTTGCACGACGACCACCACGACGTTGTTGTCCGTCTGGATTTGCACGTCGGTGAAAAAGCCCGTGCCGTACAGGCGACGGATGGCTTCGGTGGCCTCTTCTTCGGTGAATTTCTCGCCCACCTTGACGGGGAGATAACCGAAGACGGTGCCGGCGTCAGTCCGTTGAATACCCTCTACGCGGATATCCCGCACGACAAAAGGGTCGAAGGCTTGGGCCATGGCCGGCAGCATTAATGCGGCGATGAGACCCGGCAGTACACCCTTTTTGTGATGAAACATCCGGCGAAAAGACATCCTTGAGTATCCTCGGTCGTGCAAATGGCGGGGGATTTTATGCTAAATCGCGTTTACGTGAATAAACGCGTGAAATCGTTGAACAGCGCAAGGCCCATCAGGCCTGCCAATAAACCTATGCCGGCGCGCTGTCCGATATCGATCCACCTCGCTGGCGGCGGGCTACCCCGCACAATTTCGACGAGATAGTACAGCAGATGGCCGCCGTCCAGCATAGGAATGGGCAGCAAATTTAGTACGCCCAGGCTGATACTGATCAAGGCAATATAGGCGATATACGCAACAATGCCGATCCGGGCGGTCTGGCCGGCGTAGTCGGCGATGGTGACCGGGCCGCTGACGTTGCGCCACGAGACATCGCCGGTGACCATGCGGCCCATCATGCGCAGCGAGAACCAGGCGGTATCCCAGGTGCGGACGGCACCGCGCCATACGCTTTCGAACAGGCCATAGCGAACGGTGACCATCGGCACGTCGCCGCCCAGTTGCACGCCCAAGCGGCCGATTTCCTGGCCGTTGACCGTTTCAGCGCGCGGCGTCACGTTCAGCGAAATATTGGCGCCATCGCGCAGCAGGGTCAGCGTCAGCGTCTGCCCGGCGCTTTGCTGGATTTGCTTGATGACCGAGCCCGTTTCCGGCGTGGGCTGGCCGTTGATGGCCACGATCAGGTCACCGGTACGCATGCCCGCCGCCTGCCCTTCGCCGCCGTCGTTCACGGCGCGCACGCCGGGCTTGGGCTGGGCCAGGCGGATACCGGCAGCTGCAAGGGGATCGCCCGAGGACGGGTCCATGGCGTTGGGCGGCAGATTGAGCTCGCGTTGCTGGACGGCGCCAGACGGGGTGCTGACTTCGATCAGCGCGCGGCCGCCGGTGGACATGACGTCCATCAGGCGCCAGCGCGCGTCGGACCACGAAGCAATTTCCTGGCCATCCACGGCCAGGATGCGGTCGCCCGCAAGCAGGCCGGCATTTGCAGCGGGCGTCTCGGCAGCGGGTTGGGCGATGATGGCCTGCGGTTCGTCCGTGCCGGCCATGTTCAGGCCGGCGTACAGGAAGACCGCCAGGATCAGGTTGAAGATGGGGCCCGCGGCAACGATGGCAATGCGCTTGCCCACGGATTTGTTGTTGAAGGCGCTGGCGGCCTCGGCTGGGCTGGCCCCGGCGGGCGCGTCGTCCTGCATTTTGACGTAGCCGCCCAGCGGCAACGCCGAAACGGCCCATTCGGTGCCGTTTTTATCCGTGCGACGCAAGATGACCTTGCCAAAGCCCAGCGAAAACCGCAGCACCTTGACGCCGCAAAGCCGAGCCACCCAATAGTGCCCCAGCTCATGGAAGGTGATCAGGGAGCCAAGCGCTACCGCAAAGGCCAGCAGGGTGAAAAGCATCGGGATCGGGATCTAGGGAATCAGAAGCAAGCGGGGCCAGCCATCAGGCCAGCCCAAGGTTACCGGCGAAGATGCGCGCGTCGGCATCCAGCGCCAGCACTTCGTCAAGACTGTTGAGCGTAACAGATGCCCGGGCGGCTTGCCACTCCAGGGTGGCTTCAATGACGCGCGCGATCCAGGTGTAGGGAAGGCGGCCATCCAGGAATGCCGCCACGGCGACTTCGTTGGCGGCGTTCAGCGCCACGCAGGCGCCCTGCCCGGCCCGCAGCGCGGCAAAAGACAGCGCCAGGCAGGGAAAGCGGGCCAGATCGGGCTTTTCGAAATCCAGCCGGCCCAGACGCGTCAGGTCCAGCGGGCCCACGCCGCTGGCCAGGCGGTCGGGAAAGCCCAGCCCGTAGGCGATGGGCGTGCGCATGTCGGGCTGCCCCAGCTGCGCCAGCACCGAACCGTCGTCGTATTCGACCATCGAATGCACGACGCTTTGCGGGTGCACCACGACTTCGATGCGATCGGCCGGCATGGCGAACAGCCAATGCGCCTCGATCACTTCCAGGCCTTTGTTCAGCATGGTGGCCGAGTCCACCGAGATCTTGCGGCCCATGCTCCAGTTGGGATGGGCGCATGCCTGGGCGGGCGTCACATCGTGCAGGTCTTCAAGGTCGCGCCCGCGGAACGGGCCGCCAGAGGCCGTCAGAAGCAGACGGCGCACGCCCGGGGCGGGCGCATCGGGCGCTTGCGCCCGCCCGCCGTGGGGCAGGCATTGGAAAATGGCGTTGTGCTCGCTGTCGATGGGCAGCAGCTCGGCGCCGTGGTCGCGGATGGCCTGCATGAACAAGGACCCGGCAGCGACCAGGGCTTCCTTGTTGGCCAGCAACACGCGCTTGCCGCTACGGGCAGCCGCCAGCGCGGCGGGCAAACCGGCAGCGCCGACGATGGCGGCCATGACGGAATCGCATTCCGGGTCGGCCGCGGTGTCCGCCAGCGCCTGGGCGCCGACGCGGATTTCGGGCATCGGCTGCTTGCCTGTCCAGGCGGCGGTGAATTGCCTGCGGGCCGCGTCATCCGGCACCACGACAACAGCGGCGCGGCAGGCCTGGGCCTGTTGCGCCAAGCGTTCCATCCGGCTGTACGCGGACAGCGCATAAACCGCCAGCCGATCGGGGTGGCGGGCAATCACATCCAGCGTGCTTTCACCGATCGACCCGGTCGACCCCAGCACGACGACGCGTTGAAAAGCCGTCAAAACAACACTCCAGACAAAAGTAGCGCAAAGGGGGCCACCGGAAGAATCGCATCGATGCGGTCATAGACCCCGCCGTGGCCGGGCAGCAGCGTGCTGGAATCCTTGCGGCCGGCGCGGCGCTTGAGCAGCGATTCGAACAGGTCGCCAACAATGGACACCACGCCCAGCAAGGCGGCAATAGGCAGCGCCAGCCAGAAGCTCCAGCGTTCAACCAGCGCATGTCCGAACGAGCCGTCCCACAGGCTGGACAAGCCGATCCAGATCACGGCGCCCAACACGCCGGCAACGGCGCCCTCGATGGTCTTGCCCGGGCTGACCCGAGGAGCCAGTTTACGCTTGCCGAATGCACGGCCGGCGAAATAAGCGGCAATGTCGGCCACCCAAACCAGCGCCAGCAGCGACACCACGAACCCCGCGCCGCGCGCGATGAACATCTGCGCCAGCACCGCCCAGGCCGCAAACGCGGCGGGCACCGAGAAGACGGACCAGCCCAGGCTGGCAGGCGATGCGTCGGAACGGCCCTGGATTACGGCCGTGAAGCCGCCCAACAACCAGACGGCCGCCACGGCCGGCACCACATAGCGCAACACCCAAGTAGGGTCGCGCCAGCCCACGCCGTTGCCCGCCAGCCAGGCCGACGCCAGCGCCAGCATGCCGCAAAACAGCAGCACGGCGACGCCGATGGCAATCAGGGGGGACGGGGGCTGGGGCAGCGTCAAGCGCAGCCATTCCCAGTTGGCGCACGCGGCGGCCAGGGCCAGCAAGGCAACAAACCACCAGGGATTCGCGCTGATCATCGCGGCGGCCAGAATGGCCAACAGGATGACGGCGGTAACGATACGCTGGCCCAACATATGACGGTCTCCTCGTGTGCTGCTCTGGAAAGACACGCTTGTCGCGGTCTGCTTACTGCGCGCCGGTTTCGCTGACTTGCGCGCTGGTGCGGCCGAAGCGGCGTTCGCGGGTGCGATACCAGTCAAACGCCGCCTGCAATTCGGCGGCGCCGAAATCCGGCCAATAGCGATCCGTGAAGTAGAACTCCGCGTAGGCCATCTGCCAGATCAGGAAATTGGAAATGCGCTGCTCGCCGCCGGTGCGGATGAACAGGTCGGGCTCGGGCGCCCAGGACATCGACAGGTGCCGGGCCAGCCGCTCTTCGTCGACCCGCTCGGGGTGGGCGGCCAGCTCGGGCTCGGCCGCGAGCATGGCGCGCGTGGCTTGAAGAATGTCCCAGCGGCCGCCGTAGTTGGCCGCCACCGTCAAGTGCAAGCGGTCGTTGTGGGCGGTGCGCGCCTGCGCGGCCAGGATCAGCTCTTGCAAGCGGGGTTCGAACGCGCTCAGGTCGCCGATGACGTGCAAGCGCACGCCCTGCTCGTCGAGCTTGCCGATTTCGCGTTCAAGCGCCTGCACGAACAGGCGCATCAGCAGCGAGACTTCCTCGGCGGGCCGGCGCCAGTTTTCAGAGCTGAACGCAAACAGCGTCAGATAGCGCACGCCCGCACGACCGCAAGCTTCAACCACTCGGCGTACCGCCTGCACGCCCTTGGCGTGGCCGGCCGTGCGAGGCAGCAGCCGTCGCGTGGCCCATCGCCCGTTGCCGTCCATGATGATGGCCACGTGTTCTGGGATGTCGCGAGTATCGGGAACCGCCTGGGTCGAACTGGTTGCCATGGATGTGGGACTTAAGCGCGGAAAGCCGGCCAATATCGAAACTACGGGAGAAAAACCTGCGCCGTCGTTCCATTGCTGCGTAAGGGTGCTGCGAAGCAATGGTAAGGACGGCGCATGGGCAAGAAAATCCTGACGCCGGGGCGATACGGCCAAGCCGCTCGCCCCGAAGTAATCACGGATTATACGGTCATGATTTCCGCTTCTTTCTGGACGACCATCTTGTCGATGTCGGCCACAGCGCGATCGGTCAGCTTCTGGACATCGTCCTGCGCACGACGTTCGTCGTCCTCGGAGATTTCCTTGTCCTTGACCAGCTTCTTCAGGGCTTCGTTCGCTTCACGACGCAGGTTGCGCACGGCGATCTTGGCGTCTTCGCCTTCGCTGCGCACAACCTTGGTCAGGTCGCGGCGGCGCTCTTCGGTCAGGGCGGGCATCGGCACGCGGATGGTATCGCCCATCGAGATCGGGTTCAGGCCCAGATCCGATTCACGGATGGCCTTTTCGATCGGGCCGGCCATGTGCTTTTCGTAGGGCTGCACGCTGATGGTGCGGGCGTCCACGAGGTTCACGTTGGCGACCTGGCCGACCGGAACCGGCGAGCCGTAGTACTCGACCTGCACGTGGTCCAGGATGCCGGTGTGGGCGCGGCCCGTCCGGATCTTGCCCAGGTTGATCTTGAGCGTATCAAGCGACTTGGCCATCCTGGCTTCGGCGGATTTGCGAATTTCTGCTGCGCTCATGGAATTTCCTTTTCTTTAAACGTGTACCAACGTGCCTTCGTCTTCACCGCTGACCACTCGCTTGAGCGCGCCGGACTTATTGATCGAAAACACTTTGATCGGCAGTTTCTGGTCACGGCACAGTGCGAAGGCCGTGGCGTCCATGACTTCCAGACGGCGCACGATCGCTTCATCGAAGCTGATCCGCGAATAACGCGTCGCGGTGGGATCCTTGTTGGGATCCGCACTGTAGATGCCGTCCACTTTAGTGGCTTTCAACACGATCTCCGCGCCGATTTCCGCGCCACGCAAGGCGGCGGCGGTGTCGGTCGTGAAGAAGGGGTTGCCCGTGCCCGCGGCGAAGATGACGACCTTGCCCTCTTCGAGGTAGCGCAAAGCCTTCGGGCGGATGTAGGGTTCGACGACCTGATCGATGTTCAGGGCGGATTGTACGCGGGTGTCGATGCCCTTGTGCTTCAGCGCGTCTTGCAGGGCAAGCGCGTTCATGATGGTGGCCATCATGCCCATGTAGTCGGCGGTGGCGCGGTCCATGCCCTGCGCACCCGGGGCGACGCCACGGAAAATGTTACCTCCGCCAATGACGATGGCCAGTTCGACGCCCGTGGCGGCGACTTCGGCGATCTCATCGGTCATGCGGACGATGGTGGAACGATTGATGCCAAAAGCATCCTCGCCCATCAGCGCCTCGCCGGAAAGTTTGAGAAGAACCCGTTTGTATGCTCTGCTGCTCATAGGTGATATCCCGAAGAACAATCCGACGAAAGTGTATGACAAGAATGAGGGTGACCCTCAAAGCCCCAGGGCCGGCTATCTGCCGGGCGCTGCTGCACCCGACCCGGCCCCTCGGCGTAAAAAGGCCGGACTAGAATTTAATCTAGTGCCGGCCTTTAAGCACTACCCCAGAAGGTTAGGCGGCGCCGGCGGCGGCGGCGGCAACCTCAGCGGCGAAGTCGCTGGTCTTCTTCTCAATACCTTCGCCGACAACGAACAGCACGAACTTGCTGATCGAAGCGCCATTGGCCTTCAGATGCTGTTCGACCGTGTGCTTGTCGTTCTTGACGAAAGGTTGCGACAACAAGGTCACTTCCTTCAAGAACTTGGCGACCGAACCTTCAACCATCTTGGCGACGATGTCAGCCGGCTTGCCGGATTCGGCGGCCTTCTGCTCGGCAACCGAACGCTCGGCAGCGATGTCGGCCGGATTCACGCCGTCGGCGTTCAGGGCCTTGGGCTTGGTGGCGGCGATGTGCATCGCCAGGTCCTTGCCCACTTCTTCGGCGCCGGTGTATTCCACCAGCACGCCGATCTTGCCACCGTGCACGTAGCTGGCCAGCGAGTTCGGCGTTTCGATGCGCTCGAAGCGGCGGATCGAGATGTTTTCGCCGATCTTGCCGATCAGGGCGGTACGGGTCGTTTCAACGGTGCCTTCACCGAACGGCAGGGCCGACAGAGCGGCGACGTCGGCCGGGTTCTGCGTGGCAACCAGTTCAGCCAGCTTGTTCACAAAGCCGACGAAGTCGTCGTTCTTGGCAACGAAGTCGGTTTCGCAGTTGATTTCAACCACGGCGCCTTGCTTGGCGTCGGCGGAGATGAACAGACCGATCAGGCCCTCGGCGGTGACGCGGGCAGCGGCCTTGCTGGCCTTGTTGCCCAGCTTGACGCGCAGGATTTCCTCGGCACGAGCCAGGTCGCCTTCGGCTTCCGTCAAGGCCTTCTTGCACTCCATCATGGGCGCGTCGGTCTTCTCGCGCAGTTCCTTGACCAGGGCAGCGGTAATTTCAGCCATGTTTGCTCCAATTTTGCTAAGACACGCCCCGGCTCGCCGGGGCAGTGATTTGATTCGATGGGACGCCCGCCAGTGGCGGGCCAGGAAGATGGGAGCCCACCTTCGCAGTGCCGGCGAGGCGGGAGCGGTTCTGTTTCAAAGCCGCTCCCGGACACTAACCGCCGGACATGACAACAGGCTTAGGCCTGGTTGTCCTGCACTTCAACGAACTCTTCCTGACCTTCGCCTTGCTCTTCGACCAGACCATTGATGTTCTGTTCGCGGCCTTCCAGCACGGCGTCGGCGATGCCCTTGGCGTACAGCGCGATGGCCTTGGCCGAGTCATCGTTACCGGGGATGACGTAGTCGATGCCGTCCGGCGAGTGGTTGGTATCAACCACGGCGACGACGGGGATACCCAGCGTCTTGGCTTCGGCGATGGCGATCTTGTGGTAGCCGACGTCGATGACGAACATGGCGTCAGGCAGACCGTTCATGTCCTTGATGCCGCCGATCGACTTGTTCAGCTTGTCCAGTTCGCGTTGGAACAGCAGGCCTTCCTTCTTGATCATGCGCTCGGCGCCGCCTTCGGCGACGACGACTTCCATGTCCTTCAGGCGCTTGACCGAGGTCTTGACCGTCTTGAAGTTGGTCAGCATGCCGCCGAGCCAGCGGGCGTCGACGAAGGGCATGCCGCAACGAGCGGCTTCAGAGGCGACCAGCTCGCGAGCAGCGCGCTTGGTGCCGACAAACAGGATGTTGCCGCCGCGAGCAGCGATCTGCTTCACGAACTTGGTGGCTTCCTGGTACTTATCAACCGTCTTTTCCAGGTTGATGATGTGAATCTTGTTGCGGTGACCGAAGATGTACGGAGCCATCTTGGGGTTCCAGTAACGGGTCTGGTGACCAAAGTGGACACCCGCTTCCAGCATTTCGCGCATCAAAGACATGTAATTCTCCAAGGGTTGGTTTCTTGCGCCGCACCTGCATCAGCATCTGGCTGACACCCTGGGTGGTGAGACGCGCGATTTCCCGCAACATGCGGGATGGACAAAATTTTAACCGGGCCGACCGATCACTGTCGCAATAAAACTACTGCTTCCGCGATAAACCCAGACGACCGACACGACCAGAGCCTTGCACTACACACTTGTTCCCGCTTGTTCTGCACAAGCAGGCGCTGAGCCAGACCCTCCGGGAAATTCCTGGAAGTTTCCGGGGTTCAGCGCACCCGGACTTGTTTTGTTGGCAGCGAAATCCAGCTCTTCGCAGTCAGGCTCAACGCCATCTTGCGCATCAGACCACCAGGGCATTTCTTAAAAAAACTCGAAGGTTTTCAAGAACTTAATCTGGCGTCCATACCGAACCTGCATCGCCGCTCAAAAACATGACCGGGCGTACAAGCACGCCGTGCCCCGGTTTTGCTGATTTCAAATACCCACACAAATCCTGCGTGGCCCCTTTCGCACCTTGCGCTCTTTCAGTACCTGGCAACCTGCCCGATTTCGCTCCACAACCTTCGCTTGCGGTGAAACTTCAGGGCATGCTGCCGATCTCATGAAAGATCGTTCGGGGCAAAGAGACTGGCAAAACTCATGCGGCGCATCTTCGACCACCGCTGCCAGGATCGGCTCTTGCCGTTACCCAGTTACGGTAACAGTACTGTTACCAGCACTACTACCACTACTACCACTGCTACTACCGGTATCACTACCGATGGCTCCCCAAAATTTTAGGGAAGCCTATAATTCTACTATTCTTTCAAGCAGACATTCAAGCGAGAGATCGTCAAGTTACTCCATGGGCACAATTACCAATCCGGCCGACCTGGCCAAGATGCGCGCCGCCTGCCAGGACGCCGCCAAAGTCCTCGACTTCATCACCCCCTACGTCAAGCCGGGGGTCACCACCGGCGAGCTGGATCGCCTGTGCCTGGAATACCTGACTGACGAATTGAAGGTCAAGTCCGCCACGGTAGGCTACGCCCCGCCCGGCTACCCGCCCTTCACCGGCGCCATCTGTACGTCCGTGAACCACCAGGTGTGCCACGGCATCCCGGGCGACAAGGTGCTGAAAAATGGGGACTCTCTCAATATTGACGTCACCATCATCAAAGACGGCTGGTTCGGCGACACCAGCCGCATGTACCCCGTGGGCGAACAGTCCATCTTGTCGCGCCGCCTGACCGAAATCACCTTCGAATGCATGTGGAAGGGAATTCAGCAGGTCAAGAACGGCGCCACCCTGGGCGACGTAGGCAACGCCATCCAGAAGCATGCGGAATCCAACGGCTTTTCGGTGGTGCGTGAATTCTGCGGCCACGGCATCGGCCAGCGCTTCCATGAAGATCCGCAAGTGCTGCATTATGGCAAGCCCGGCACCGGCGTGAAACTGGAAACGGGCATGTTGTTCACCATTGAACCCATGATCAATGCCGGCCGCCGCGAAATCCGCCAGCTGGCCGATGGCTGGACGGTGGTCACGCGCGACCATAGCCTGTCCGCTCAATGGGAACACGCGGTCTGCGTCACGGAAACCGGCTATGAAGTGCTGACGCTATCGCCCGGCATGCCGCCCCCGCCGGCGTTCATCACCGAGCCCATCGTCATCCCCGCCGTGTAACGCATCGCCGCCCGCCCATGACCGCCGAATTCCTGAGCTCCCTGCGCGAACGCATCCAGCAGTCCCGACGCGCCGCGGTGGCGCAGTTTCGCGAACACGAGCGCCCGGACACCCTGCTGTCTGAATTGCGGCGCATCGTGGACGCCGCGCTGCGAGACCTGGTCAAGCACTATCCGCTGCCGCTGGGTGCCACGCTGGCCGCGGTGGGCGGTTATGGCCGGGGCGAACTGTATCCGCATTCCGACGTCGACCTGCTGATTCTGTTGCCGCACGCCCCCACGCGGGAAGAAGAAACGGCGATTGAACGGCTGGTGGCGTCGCTGTGGGACTTGGGCCTGGAGCCCGGCCACAGCGTGCGCACCATTGAAGACTGCGAGCGCGAGGCCGACGCTGACATCACCGTGGAAACGGCGCTGCTGGAATCGCGCTGGCTGGCGGGCAGCCGCATCCTGATGCGCAAGTTCGACGCGGCCACCAAGTCGCGGCTGGATCCGCGCGCCTTCTTCCAGGCCAAGCGGGTCGAGATGCAGCAGCGCCATGCGCGCTATCACGACACGCCCTACGCGCTGGAACCGAATTGCAAGGAATCGCCCGGCGGCCTGCGCGACTTGCAAGTGATTCTGTGGATGGCGCGCGCGGCGGGTTTTGGCGACAGCTGGCGGTCGGTTGCGCAAGCGGGCCTGTTGACCTCATCCGAGGCGCGCGACCTGCGCAAGGCCGAACAGGCGTTCAAACGCCTGCGCATTGAATTGCATCTGCTGTCGAACCGCCGCGAGGACCGCGTGCTGTTCGACTTGCAGCCGGCGCTGGCCGAGGTCTACGGCATTCATGCCACCGCCACGCGTCGCGGCAGCGAACTGCTGATGCAGCGCTACTACTGGGCAGCGCGCCTGGTAACGCAGCTGAACGGCATCCTGGTGCAGAACATCGAAGAACGGCTGTTTCCGCGCCCCGATAGCGACGCGCGCGATATCGACGACGATTTCCGCAACCTGCGCGACCGCCTGGACATCATTCGCGACGACGGTTTCGAACGCAACCCCACCCTGCTGCTGCGCGCCTTCCTGGTGATGCAGCAGCACCCCGAACTGACCGGCATGTCGGCGCGCACGCTGCGCGCCATCTGGCATTCGCGCCATCGCATCGACGCGCAGTTCCGACGCAACCCGGTCAACCGCAAGCTGTTCCTGCAAATTCTTCAGCAGCCGCGCGGCATCGTGCACGAGCTGCGGCGCATGACGATGCTGAACATCCTGCCCCGCTACCTGCCGGTGTTTCGCCGCATTGTGGGCCAGATGCAGCACGACCTTTTCCACGCCTACACGGTGGACCAGCACACGCTGGCCGTGGTGCGCAACCTGCGCCGCTTCACCATGCCCGAGCATGCGCAGGAATATCCGCTGGCCAGCCAGCTGATTGCCGGGCTGGACCGGCACTGGCTGCTGTACGTGGCCGCGCTGTTTCACGACATCGCCAAAGGCCGGGGCGGCGACCACTCCGAATTGGGCGCCCGCGAAGTGCGCAAGTTTGCGCAAGACCATGGCATGGATCCGGAAGACGCCAAGCTGGTGGAATTCCTGGTGCGCCACCACCTGCTGATGTCGGCCGTGGCGCAAAAGCGTGACCTTTCCGACCCGGCGGTGGTGCAGGAATTTGCCAGCACGGTCAAAGACGAACGCCATCTGACGGCGCTCTATCTGCTGACGGTGGCCGACATCCGGGGCACCAGCCCCAAGGTGTGGAACGCCTGGAAGGGCAAGCTGCTGGAAGACCTGTACAAGTTGACGCTGGCCGCATTGGGCGGCGCCCACGCGGACGCGCACACGGTGCTGACCGAACGCAAGGAAGAAGCGGCCCGCCTGACGCGCCGGGCTGGCCTGCGCGACGACGCCCGCGAGGCCTTCTGGAACCAGCTGGACGTGGCCTATTTCCTGCGCCACGACGCTTCCGACATTGCCTGGCACACGCGCCACCTGTATCACCAGGTGGCGCCGGCGCAAGCCGTGGTCAAAGCGCGCCCCACCGAGCAAGGCGAAGGTTTGCAGATCATGGTCTACACGCGCGATGCGCCGGACCTGTTCGTGGCGATCTGCGGGTACTTCGACGCGAAGAGCCTGTCTATTCAGGACGCGCGCATCCACACCACTCGCCATGGCTGGGCGCTGGACAGCTTTATCGTGCTGCTGCCCGAAGGTGCCAGCGACCTGCGCGCGCAAGCCACGCTGGTGGAACACGAACTGGCCGAACGTCTGAAAGACCCACAGGCGGCCGCGCAAGCGCAGCCCAACCGGGGCGGCTATTACGGCCGCAACCGGCAATCGCGCGTGTCGCGGGTATTTCCCGTCATGCCGCAGGCTGAACTGCAACCGGACGAGCGCAGCACATCGTGGCGCCTGTCCGTCACGGCCACCGACCGCCCTGGCCTGCTGCACGCTTTGGCGCGCGTGTTCGCACGGCACGAAATCAACCTCTTGATGGCCAAGATCATGACGCTGGGTGACCGCGTGGAAGACGTCTTCATCGTGGACGGATCCACTTTGGCCCGCCCCCGCAGCCAGATGCAGTTTGAACGCGACATCCTGGATGCGCTGGCCGGCGACGAGGCGCAACAGCGGGTCGCTTGATCTGACCGCAGCCGCGGCATCGCCAGACGGCACCCGGACCGCATACAATCCGGGTTTTCGGCCACGCGATGCCCGCCCTCATGCAGCTCAACGACTATCTGCGCGTCTTTGGCAGCAGCTTCTTTTTTGCGCTGGCCACGCTCTTGCCCTTCCTGAACCCGCCCGCCATCGCGCCAATCTTCCTGTCGCTGACCGAAGGCGCCTCGTCGGCCACGCGCGTGGTGCTGGCCAAGCGCGTGGCTATCAACGTGTGCCTGATGCTGGTCGTGGCCATGGTGGCCGGCAACGTGCTGCTCAGTTTCTTCGGCATTTCGTTGTCGATCGTGCGCGTGGGTGGCGGCATGCTGGTGATTGCCAGCGCCTGGCGGCTGGTGAATTCGCCGGATGCCGATACCGAGCGCGTGGCCCGCATGGCCGAATCGTTTACGCCTGAAATGGCCAAGGCGCGCGCGTTCTACCCGTTAACCTTCCCCATCAGCTGCGGCCCGGGCTCGATTGCCGCCGCCATTACCGTGGGCGTGTCGCTGCGCGACCAGAACCATGTGCTGAGCCTGGTACGCCTGGGCGGCTCGATTCCCGGCATCATCGCCGTGTCGCTGACCCTGTATATCTGCCTGCGCTTTGCCGCCCAGATGCTGCACCGGCTGGGCGACAACGGCACGGCCGTGTTCATGCGGCTGTCCGCCTTCATCATGCTGTGCCTGGGCGTACAGATCTTCTGGGAAGGCGCGCGCGACCTGATGCTGGGTTTGTTGACACAGGTGATGCAACCAATTCCGGTTCCCAAAGCCTAAGCGTTGGCCGGGCCGCGTGCCCGCATCGACCAATCTCAAGACAAGCTAAAAAAAATGACTACCCGCTCTGAACGCCTGCTACGCCTGATTGCCCTGTTTTGCTTCGGCGCCGTTGGCGTGGCCCTGATTTCACAACACGTCTTTGACATGCCGCCCTGCGCCTGGTGCGTGCTGCAACGCCTGATCTATCTGGTGATCGGGGTGGTGGCGCTGGTGGGCGGTTTTGGTGGCGGCCGGGCGCTGACCCGCATTGCCGGCGCGCTGGCGGCGCTGTTGTCGTTGTCCGGCGTGGTGGCGGCCTGGTACCAGTACACCGTGGCGGCCAACATGCTGTCGTGCGACCAGACGTTTGCCGACCGCTTCATGACGGGCATCGGCCTGGAAGGCAACGTGCCCTGGGTGTTCGGCATTTTCGCCACCTGCATGGACGCCAAGGTGCCGGTGCTGGGCATCGAATACGCCCTGTGGAGCCTGGCGCTTTTCGTGATCCTTTTCTTCATGGCGCTGCCGGTGGTCTTCGGGCGCGCGCCTGCTCGCTCGGCGCTGTGACTACCCTGAAATTTCTTACCGGCTATCCGGAACCCCTGCTCGTCCAGGCCCAGACGCTGCTTGAGCGCGGCAAGCTGGGCGACGCCCTGCTTGCGCGCTACCCGGATGGGCCGCACGACATCCGCACCGACCGCGCGCTATACCAGTACGTGACCGACCTGAAGAACACGTATCTGCGCAATGGCGACCAGATCAACAAGGTGGCGTACGACAGCAAGATTCATGTGATCCAGCACGCGCTGGGCCAGCACACGTACATCTCGCGCGTGCAGGGCGGGAAATTGCGCGCCAAGCACGAGATCCGGGTGGCGACGCTATTCAAGACCGTGCCCGCGCAGTTCCTGAAAATGATCACCGTGCATGAGTTGGCGCACTTGAAAGAGAAGGACCATAACAAGGCCTTCTACAACTTGTGCCTGCGCATGGAACCGCACTACCACCAATACGAATTTGATCTGCGGCTGTATCTGACGCATCTGGAAGCCACCCGCGAAACGCTGTGGGCGCCGGTTGGCTGAAGGTCGGGCAGCGTCGCTTTACAACAAATTGGTCGTACCAGTTTTGCTTGGCAATATCGCGAATTAAACGAATCTTCCCGCGAGATTGAGCGGCGATTCTTGGGTATCATTACCTCCGGCGCGTGATTGGCATGCGCCGCCGCCCGCAAGGGACGGCAAATTGGTCGTACCAATATCCCATGCGCCTGTCAGACCAAGTCGCTGAAAAGCTGTTATCCCTGATCCAGGCCCGCAACATCGCGCCGGGTGGAAGGCTGCCGGCCGAGCGCGGCTTGGCGCAAAGCCTGGGCGTGTCACGAACCGCCTTGCGTGAGGCCATCCAGAAGCTGTCCAGCCACGGCATCCTGATCAGCCGCGTCGGCGCCGGCACGTTTTTGACGGCCGACGCGCATCAATGGCCGCAGGAATCGATGTCGCCGTTGGCCGCGCTGATGCAGCACGACCCGCAGTACCGCTATGACGTGCTGGAAACGCGCTGCGCGCTGGAAACCAGCACCGCCAGCTACGCGGCGCAACGCGCCACCGACGCGGACAAAGCCAAGATCCAGCGCTGCTTCGATCAGATGGTCGACTACCAGCAACGCGGCAATGCCGAGCTCTCGGCCCACGCCGACGCGCAGTTTCACCTGGCCATTGCCGAAGCCTCGCACAACCTGGTGCTGCTGCAAGTCATGCGCGGGCTGTTCGACCTGATGCTGTCCACCGTGGCGCAAAACCGCCGCATCATGGTCATCCAGGACAGCCCGTCCTCGCACGACAAGCTGACCCATCAGCACCAGGCGCTGATGCAAAGCATCCTTGACGGCGACGCCGACCAGGCGCGCGCCGTCATCGGCCAGCACCTGGACTACATCCGCGCCAC
>NZ_LBHW02000046.1:0-41029 GCF_001005835.2 Achromobacter sp. LC458 | reverse complement strand
TGTATAAGTGAGAACGCGGTCAAGCGTGATGACAGCTACTAGGCGTCACATCACGAATGTGATTAGATGTTCACGCAGTGCCAGGCAGTACACAAAGATTCGAGAGGTTGACGCTCAAGGCAACCACTCAAGCAGTTACGCTTGACGACCATAGCAAGGTGGTACCACTCCTTCCCATCCCGAACAGGACAGTGAAACGCCTTCGCGCCGATGATAGTGGACGGACGTCTGTGAAAGTAGGTCATCGTCAAGCTCTTATTCCTCAAAGCCCCGCCGTTTACGGTGGGGCTTTGTCTTTGGCGATAACAGTTCGAACTCAGGCTCAAAATGAGCTCGCAAATGAACGTCCAATTGACGCCGCAAGGGCGCTATCAATCACGCTGCAAGCCGCGCCAATGCTGAATGTGCCGAAATAACAACGCCCGTGGATGGGTGGGTATTGTGCGGTAAGATTGTCCGAGTCAATTCGTTGGAGCGTTATCGTGAGTGATCCCCAGACCCCCGTGCCCGGCACAACGTTGGACCTGCGCACGCTGACCCATGTGGCATACGGTTTATTCGCCCTGGGATTTCTGACAAGTGGAATTCTGGGCATTGCGACATTGGCGGCCGTGGTGCTGATGTACCTGAAACGCTCTGACGCCGCCGGCACGGTTTATGCCGGCCACTTCGATTGGATGTTGCGTACGTTCTGGTGGGCGATGCTGTGGCTGGCGATCAGCGCCATCGCGGTGTACATCTTCATTGGCTGGATCAGCTTGATCGCGACGGTCGTGTGGGTGCTGTATCGCTTGATCAAAGGCTGGCTGGCGCTGTTGGAAGGCAGCTCACCGACTCCCTACGCGTGATTGGGAAAAAGCGTCTTGTAGGCGCTTAGAAGGCCGGCAGAAATGCCGGCTTTTTTACGTCCACGAATTGGCTGTGATCGCGATGCCCTCGCAAAGACGCGTCGCGCGCAGACAGGCGTTAAGCGCGTCCCGACGCAGGGGCTTGGACGCACACACGAGCAGACACAACGGCCCGTCAAATGGGGCGCAAACAGGGCGATCCAAAGGTGCTGGGGCGGTATGGGGATTGAGCTTCGCCGCATCCACAGAACGTGGATTTGGGATGGTGCGCCGAAGATGGCGCAGCTGAACAGAGGGTTGGCTAGCCCGGCGAAAAGCCAGGGCGTCGCGACAATCCAGGAGGCAGGGACGTACGGGGTACGCCCTTTGCCTGCTTACTTCAGATGTGCGTTGACCAGTTTGGTCAGTTCGAACATCGTGACCTGATCTTTGCCAAAGATCGGGCGCAGCTTGGCATCGGCGTTGATGTTGCGCTTGTTGCTGGCATCTTGCAGGTTGTGCTTCTTGATGTATTCCCAGATCTTCTTGGTGACCTCGGTACGCGGCACGGCTTCCGAGCCGATGACAGCGGCCAACTCGGCGCTGGGGGTCAGGGGCTTCATGAATGCAGCGTTCGGCTTGCGCGCGGTCGCGGGTTTGGAGGTTGTGGCCATAATGCGGCGCTCCTTCTCTGGCTGTTGGAAAAATTGTCCTGCGGCCGGAGCATAACGTGTCTCTCTGGTAAAGACAAAGGCATTTATCCTCTGTAGCAACTAAAATATACGCACCGTCCCCTCTATCACGCCATTCTGTAACCTCCTATGTACGCACGATCTGCCTTGGAATCAATTCGACTTTTTCATGACGAGTTGACTGCGCTGCGACGCGATTTGCATGCCCACCCCGAACTGGGTTTCGAAGAGGTGCGAACCTCCGGGATCGTCGCCGGCGCGTTGGAAGCGTTGGGCATCGAAGTGCATCGGGGGATAGGCAAGACGGGCGTGGTCGGCGTGATACGTGGCCGCCGCTGCGACAGCGGCCGCATGATCGGGCTGCGCGCGGACATGGACGCCTTGCCGATGACCGAGGACAACGACTTTGGTCATAAGTCCACCAAACCTGGCTTGATGCACGGATGCGGTCATGACGGGCACACGGCGGTGCTGATCGGTGCCGCCAAATACCTGGCTCAGACGCGCAATTTTGACGGTACGGCGGTCTTGATTTTCCAACCCGCCGAGGAAGGCCGAGGTGGTGCGCGCGCGATGCTGGAGGATGGCCTTTTCGACACGTTTCCGTGTGATGCCATCTATGCCCTGCACAACTGGCCCGGCTTGCGGCCAGGTACCATCGGCATCAACCCTGGGCCGATGATGGCGGCGGCAGATCGTTTTGAGATCCAGATCACCGGGCGCGGCGGCCATGGCGCGCATCCTTATCAAACCATTGATCCGGTAACCATCGCCGGCCAGATCATCACGGCGCTCCAGACGATCGTATCGCGCAACGTGAACCCGCTGGATTCCGCCGTGGTGTCGATCGGGTCGATGCAGGCGGGCCATCCCGGCGCCATGAGCGTCATCCCGCGCGAAGCCAAGTTGGTGGGCACTGTGCGTACGTTTCGCAAGTCGGTCCAGGAAATGGTCGAGACTCGCATGCGAGAGCTGGTCACCGCAATCGCCAACGCGTTCGGCGGGACCGCTGAACTGATCTACGAACGCATCTATCCCGCCACCTTGAACACGCCGCAGCATGCGAACCTGGTGGCCGACATCGCCACCGAGATGATCGGCAAAGAAAACGTGGTGCGCGATCTGGTGCCGTCGATGGGCTCCGAAGATTTCTCGTTCATGTTGCAGAGCAAGCCAGGTGCATACTTCCGCCTGGGCCAAGGCGGCGCCGAGTCCGGCTGCGTGCTGCACAACTCTCATTTTGATTTCAACGATGCGGTCATTCCCCTGGGCAGCGCGATGTTCGCCGCGCTGGCAGAACGGGGCATGCCGCTGGCAGATTAAGAAGCCTCTTCCATGTCTACTCAAAGCACGACTCAGCTTACTATCACCCGCCCTGATGATTGGCACCTGCATCTGCGCGATGGCGCGGCGCTGGAAGCCGTGGTGGCCGACACCGCGCGCCAGTTTGCGCGAGCCATCATCATGCCGAATCTGAAGCCGCCGGTGACCACCACCGAGCAGGCGCTGGCGTATCGGGATCGCATCCTTCAAGCGTTGCGCAAGGCGGGTGGCAACGCCGACGCGTTCACTCCGCTGATGACGCTTTATCTGACGGACAACACCTCAGCCGAAGAGATCCGCAACGCGCAGGCATCCGGTCAGGTCTACGCGGTGAAGCTCTATCCCGCAGGTGCGACGACCAACTCGGACGCCGGCGTGACTGACTTGTTGGGCAAGTGCACGCAGGCCCTGGAAGCATTGGAAAAATGCGGAATGCCGCTGCTCGTGCACGGCGAGGTGACGGATCCTGCTATCGACGTATTCGACCGCGAAGCCGTTTTTGTCGAACGCGTCATGAAACCCTTGCGCCGCGCATTCCCAGCCTTGAAGGTCGTGTTCGAACACATCACGACGAAAGAAGGCGCCGAATATGTGCGTGATGCTGAAGGGCCGACGGCCGCGACGATCACCCCTCAGCACATGCTCTACAACCGCAACGCGATCTTCCAAGGTGGCGTGCGCCCGCATTGGTATTGCCTGCCAATCCTGAAGCGCGAAACGCACCGCCTTGCCCTGGTCGAGGCCGCCACCAGCGGCAGCCCCCGGTTTTTCCTGGGCACGGATAGCGCGCCGCACGCCCGCGGCTTGAAGGAACACGCCTGCGGCTGTGCGGGTTGCTACACCGCGTTGCACGCGATGGAGCTGTATGCGACCGCGTTTGATGCCGTGGGCAAGCTGGACAAGCTGGAAGGCTTTGCAAGCTTCCATGGTCCGGATTTTTATGGTCTGCCGCGCAATACCGGCACGCTGACGCTGGTGCGCGAAACGTATCAGGTGCCCGAAGAACTGGCATTCGGCAACACGACGCTGGTGCCGTTGGCGGCGGGCGAGGCGCTGGCTTGGCGCGCTCACGCTTGAGCGGCACGGGGCGCGCTCGGGCGCGGCCACTAACGTGAATCGGGGTGATCGGCATGTTGCCGATCACCCCGATTTTTTCCTGTGTCGCGGGCGGTCAATAGGCCGATATAGATGTGCCTATATATAGATGACCAAAATACAAGCTGCCGAAAAAGGTCGTGCCTGCGTTTTACAGCGTGCCGTCGCGGCGTGCTTCCAGCAATTCCCAACGCGCGAACTTTTCTTCAAGCTCGCCTTCCAGCTTGGCCAGTTCGCCGTTGATGCGCTCGACTTCCGCCGGCGCGTCGCGGTAGAGGCTGCCGTCCGCCAACTTGCCGGCCAGTTCCGCCTGCTGCGCCTCCAGCGCGGCGATGGCATCGGGAAGGCCTTCAAGCTCGCGCAGGTCCCATGCATTGATCTTGCTGGCCTTGGCCGGCTTGGCACGGGCCACCTTGGCGCGCGCGGCGCTTTCGTCAGCAGGCTTGGCGGTGGCATCCACATCGGCTTCCACTGCGGCAGGCGCGGGCCGCTGCGCCACCCATTCATCGTATCCGCCGACGTAATCGCGCCAGTGTCCGTCGCCTTCGTACGCGATGGTCTGCGTGACAACGTTGTTCAAAAACGCCCGGTCGTGGCTGACCAGCAGCACGGTGCCGGCATATTCCTGCAACAGCTCTTCCAGGAGCTCAAGCGTTTCGATGTCCAGGTCGTTGGTGGGTTCGTCCAGCACCAGCACGTTGGCAGGGCGGGCGAACAGGCGCGCCAACAGCAAGCGGGCGCGTTCGCCGCCGGAGAGGCTGCGCACGGGCGAGCCGGCGCGGGCGGGCGAGAACAGGAAGTCGCCCAGATAAGTCATCACGTGTTTGCGGGTGCCGCCGATTTCAACCCATTCGCTGCCCGGGCTGATGATGTCCACCAGCGACGCGTTTTCATCCAGCTGCGCGCGCATCTGATCGAAATACGCGACGGCCACATTGGTACCCATTCGCGTCGTGCCGCTGTCGGGCTGCATCTCGCCCAGGATGAGCTTGAGCAGCGTGGTCTTGCCGGCCCCGTTGGGCCCGATGATGCCGATGCGGTCGCCGCGCAGGATGGTGGTGGAGTAGTCGTTCACGACCACCTTGTCGCCGAAGGTCTTGCCGACATGCTCAAGCTCGGCCACCAGCTTGCCCGAACGTTGGCCCTCAGCCAGTGCCAACGAGACGTCGCCAATTCGCTCACGACGTTCAGCGCGCTGGACCCGCAGGCTTTCCAGGCGGCGCACGCGGCCTTCATTGCGCGTACGGCGGGCCTCGACACCCTTGCGGATCCAGACTTCTTCCTGCGCAAGCAGCTTATCGAAGCGGGCCTGTTCCAGGCGTTCAGATTCCAGCCATTGGGCCTTGCGTTCCTGCCACTGCGAGAAGTTGCCGGGAAAGCTCAGCAGGCGGCCGCGGTCCAGTTCGACGATGCGGGTGGTGACGGCGTCCAGAAAGCGCCGGTCGTGGGTGATGATGACGGCGGCGCCCCGCCAGCCGCGGAGCATCTCTTCCAGCCAGGCAATGCCTTCGAAGTCCAGATGGTTGGTGGGTTCGTCCAGTAGCAGAAGGTCGGGTTCTTCAACCAGGGCGCGCGCCAGGGCGACGCGCTTGCGCGTGCCGCCCGACAAGCCCGCGATCTGCACGTCAGCGGGCAAGCCCAGCTTTTCCAGCATGGCGCGTACGCGAGAAGGGCGTTGCCAGTCTTCATGGTCGCCTTCCACGTTGCAGACCACGTCGAATACGGTGGCGTTTTCGTCCAGCTCGGGTTCCTGTTCGACGGTGGCCACGCGCAACCCCGAGCTGCGGGCGATGTCGCCGTCGTCGGGCAGCGTGCGGCCGTCCAGCAGCCTGAGCAGCGACGACTTGCCGGCGCCATTGCGGCCAATCAGGCCGATGCGTTCGCCGGCCTGAATGGCGAAGTCGGCATGGTCCAGCAACGGGTGGTGGCCATAGGCCAGCTGAATGTCGGTCAGGGTGATGAGGGTAGCGAGGGCCATGTAGTCGGTCTTTTCTGCGGCTTCTAAGCGGATCAACGCGTATTGTCGCAGGAACCTCGGCAAGCCGTTGAATGGGCCAAGACCGGGGCGTGTCGGGGACAGTGCCGCTACCTGTAATAGAATACGAACCGCAAGACGGGTCGGGCGATCGCGGTGGATGCGAATCCATCGAGGAAGGTCCGGACTCCACAGGGCAGGATAACGGCTAACGGCCGTCCGGCCGCGTCCTCGGGCGCGGTTGAGGAATAGGGCCACAGAGACGAGACTGGGAAGCGGGCGCGCTTTGCGCGCACAGGTACGGCCATCTCCGTATCGCGTCGTTCGGCAACGAATGGCGGCGTCTCAGGGTGAAACGCGGCAACCTCTATCCGGAGCAACATCAAATAGGCATGCGTGCGGCCCTCGGGTCGCGAAGGGCGGCTCCGTCCAAGCATGCGGGTAGATGGCTAGAGCGGCTCAGCAATGATCCGCGCAGAGGAATGATCGTCCGCCAGGGCAACCTGGTGTACAGAATCCGGCCTATAGACCCGTCTTGCATCGAATATTCCCACTCGCGCGGCGCCGGGCATCAATGCCTGGCCGCGCGGCATGCGCCGGCGATTTTTTCCCGGCGCCAAAATGGGGCGTTCGGCGGGAAGCCTCGCCAACCGGTGCAAAGGGCGCGGCGTAAAACAATGCAAAGGCATCGTTAGCCGCTACTTCTGACGAAGGACTTTTAGTGTGTGCCGCAACCTCCTGATAAATCAGGAGGTTTTTCTTTTTGCGGTTTTACATATTGGCCTAAGTCCTTGTTGTGATTGAAAAAATTGCAACCACTCGCTTGACCGCCCCATTGCCATACCGTAGAGTGGGAAATAGTAGGAAATTGTGCAATTAAGTGGGGTAAAAGTGGTGTTTCAGGGAAGCAGCGCACTCACGCTGGATGCGAAGGGGCGGATCTCGATTCCGACCCGGCATCGTGACGCGCTCATGTCGCAGGCCGATGGCCGGCTGACCCTGACCCGCCACCCTGACGGCTGCTTGCTGGTGTACCCGCGGCCTGAATGGGAAAAGAAGCGCGAGCAGATCGCCGCTTTTCCCATGACGGCTCGTGCGTTGCAGCGGCTGTTGCTGGGCAACGCTCAGGATGTCGAACTGGATGGCTCCGGCCGGGTCCTGATCGCTCCTGAACTGCGCAACGCTTCCGGTATGACGCGCGATGTGATGCTGCTCGGTCTGGGCGCGCACTTCGAGCTGTGGGACGCCGCTACTCTGGCCAGCCGCGAGGCGGAAGACTTGGCCAAGGGTATGCCGGATGTGTTGAACCAGTTTTCGTTCTGAAAAATTTTATGGAATTCGAACATCGGCCCGTTCTGCTGGAGCCGACGGTGGACGCACTACTGCTGCCAGACTTCGGCGGCAAAGGCGCGACACGGTCGCACTCCCAGACCGAGCCGGATACGGCTACGCGGGCGGAGCGCGGCGTGTTTGTCGACGGCACCTTCGGCCGCGGCGGGCACAGTCGCGAACTGCTTGGGCGCTTGGGCAAGTCCGCGCGGCTGGTGGTGTTCGACAAGGACCCCGAGGCGATCGCGGTAGCCAATGCGTTGGCGGCTGCGGACCCGCGGGTCACGGTAATACATGGCGGCTTTGCCACCATGGCAGAAGAATTGCAGCAGCTCGGCATCGACAAGGTCGATGGCGTGATGCTGGATCTGGGCGTGTCGTCGCCTCAGATCGATGACGCCGAGCGCGGCTTCTCGTTCATGCGAGACGGCCCGCTCGATATGCGGATGGACACCACTCGTGGTCCCACGGTGGCGGAATGGCTGGCGCAAGCCAGTGTGGATGAGATGCGGGAGGTCATAGCGGATTATGGCGAAGAACGGTTTGCTTTTCAGGTTGCAAAGGCGATTGCTGCTCGCCGCGCAACAAGGCCGCTGTGCACCACGCTCGAGCTTGCCGAGTGCGTCGCCAGCGCCGTCCGCACGCGCGAAAAGGGGCAGCATCCGGCCACACGCACCTTTCAAGCTTTACGGATTTACATCAATCGGGAACTCGAAGAGCTCGCGCGCACCCTCGCGGCAGCTCTAGACCTGCTCGCCCCGGGAGGGAGGTTGGCGGTGATCAGCTTTCATTCGCTTGAAGACCGCATGGTCAAGCAGTGCATCGTGGCGGCGGCTCGGCCGGCCGCCGCGCATGCACGCCTGCCGCTGCGCGAAAGCGAGATGCCCCAGCCTATCCTCCGTTCCCTGGGAAGGGTCCAGGCCGAAGACGACGAAGTCTCCGGCAATGCCCGCGCCCGCTCTGCCGTCTTGCGGGTTGCCGAACGCACCGAAACACCGCTGCCCCCCGAGGGCGGTTTTGCGTTTGTGAAGATCGGCTCGTTGCCTGGCAGCGACCTGGCTCCGCCGCCTCGCCGCGGTGGCAAAGGGGGGCGGCGCTGATGGGTCGTGTCAACCTGATCGTTGCGGCGCTACTGATGCTGTCGGCCATTTCCCTGGTCACCAGCCGGTATCAGTCGCGCCAGCTTTTTGTTGAGCTGGGACGCGATCAGGCGCAGGCGCGCGACCTGGAAACCAACTGGCGCCGCTTGCAGCTTGAGCGCGCCGAGCTTGCCCGCAATGCGCGGGTGGACGCCATTGCACGCGACGGCCTGAAGATGATCTCCATCGTCCCGGACCGTACGCTGTATGTAAATCAGGCGTCCGGCGCTGCCACCGGAGGCGCGCAATGAAACGCGTTCCCTTCTTCGATAACCCTGTACTGCGCGGGCAACTGCCCACGTGGCGCGCGCGCCTGGTGCTGATTCTGCTGTTTGGCGGTTTCACGGTGCTGGCCGGGCGCGCCTTGTTCTTGCAGGGTTTGTCGACGGAGTTCCTGCAGCAGCAGGGCGAACGCCGCTACGAACGCACGCTGACGCTGGCCGCCACGCGCGGCAAGATCATGGACCGCAACGGCGCGGTGCTGGCCTCCAGTGTGCCGGCGCGCGCCATCTGGGCAATCCCGGAAGACGCCAAGCAAGGCACGCCCGCGCAAATGGATGCGCTGGCCAAGTTGCTGGAAACGCCCGTGGCCGACCTGCGCCATCGCCTGGTCGACGAAGACAAGAATTTCGTCTACTTGAAGCGCCAGGTCGCAATGGACGTGGCCGACAAGATCAAGCAGCTGAACATGCCGGGCATCCATCAGCAGCCCGAAACGCGCCGCTACTATCCCGACGGCGACGTCATGGCCCATGTGGTTGGCTTCAACAGCGTTGAAGATCAGGGCCAGGAAGGGGTTGAACTCACGTTCAACCAGCAATTGCAGGGCCGCCCGGGCAGCCGCCGCGTCATCAAGGACCGGCTGGGCCGCGTCATCGAAGACGTGCAGGCCGTGACTTTGCCCGTTGATGGCCGCGACCTGCGCCTGTCGATCGATACCCGCTTGCAGTACCTGGTGTTCAAGGAATTGAAGGACGCCATGGAAAAGCACCAGGCCAAGGGCGCCACCGCCGTGGTCGTGGACGTGCATACCGGCGAAATCCTGGCGTTGGCCAACGTGCCGACGTTTGACCCGAACAAGCGTGAAACCTTTCATGGTTCCAAGCTGCGCAACCAGGCCATTACCGATACGTTCGAACCCGGTTCGATCATGAAGCCGTTCACGGCCGCCTTGGCGCTGGACCTGGGCCGCATCACGACGTCGACCCTGTTCGAAACGGGCAACGGCCGCTTCACCTATCAAGGCAGCACGATCAGCGACGTCAGCCGCAACGGCACGCTGGACGTTGCCGGGGTGTTGCGCAAGTCCAGCAACATCGGCATGACCATGATTTCCGAGAAGCTGGAATCCCGTGAAATGTGGGACCGCTTCACCGAATTAGGCTTGGGCCAGGCCCCTCAAGTGGGATTCCCCGGCGCAGCGCCCGGCCGTTTGCGTCCCTGGGACCGTTGGCGCCTGATCGAAAAGGCCACCATGGCCTACGGCTACGGCCTGTCCGTGTCGCTGCTGCAAGTGGCGCGCGCTTACACCGTCTTCGCCCGTAACGGCGACATGGTGTCGCTGACGCTGGTCAAGCGCGACAGCGACCCGACCAGCGTCAAGATCTACACGCCCAAGACCACCGCCATGGTGCGCGCGATGCTCGAAGCCGCCGCCGGCCCCGAAGGCACCAAGGCAGCCCAGGTGCAGGGCTATCGCGTGGCCGGCAAGAGCGGCACCGCTCGCAAGATCGTGGACGGCAAATACAGCATGCAGCGCTATCGCAGCTCGTACGTGGGTTTTGCGCCAGTGTCCGATCCGAAGATCGTCGTGGCCGTGTCCATCGACGAGCCCACGGTTGGCGGTTATTACGGCGGCGCCATCGCCGCGCCGGTGTTCTCCCACATCGTGGGCGGAAGCCTCCGGTTGATGGGGGTGCGGCCCGACGCGCCTTTCGAATCCACGATTGTTGCTGGTCTCAAGGAGCCAGGCAGATGAGCGCCAACGGCTTCCTCTCTACCCCTGTCGCCACGGTTGCTGAAACCGTGGCGTGGTTGCATGCGCGCGTCTCGTTGACGGCGCATCTGAAACTGGACTCGCGCGATATCGAGCCGGGCGACGTGTTCGTTGCCTGCCCGGGCCTGACCAGCGACGGACGTCTCTATATAGATAAGGCATTGGCGCTTGGCGCCAGCGCCGTCTTGTTCGAAGCGCCCGCCACCGAAGCGCTTCAGAACGCCGCGTCGGGCACGCCGATGCTGCCGGTGACGGGGCTGCGCGCCTTGCTGGGCGAATTGGCCGACACCTGGTACGGCCGCCCGTCGGCCGCGCTGGCCGTGGTGGCCGTAACGGGCACTAACGGCAAGACCTCGTCGGTGCAATGGATTGCACACGCGCTCAGCCGCAACGACAAGCCTTGCGGCACCATCGGTACCTTGGGCGCCGTGCTGCCGGACGGCCGCACGCTGGGCGGCGACCTGACCACGCCCGACGTCCTGACTGTGCACCGCACGCTGGCCGCGATGCGCGACGCCGGCGCCCAGGCCGTGGCCATGGAAGCGTCGTCAATTGGTATCGAGCAAGGCCGCCTGGACGGTGTGCGCGTGGCGCTGGCCGCCTTCACCAACCTGACGCGCGACCATCTTGACTATCACGGCACGATGGAACGCTACGAAGCCGCCAAGGCGCGTTTGTTCCAATGGCCTGGCTTGACCGCCGCCGTCGTCAATGCCGACGACGAAGCCGGTCGCCGCCTGCTGGCAAGCCTGCCGCAAGGCATGGCCACGATGGGCTACAGCCTGAGCGATTCGCCCGACATCCCCGCCGCGATGCGCGCGCGGGATTTGCAGGCCACATCGCAGGGCCAGATCTTTACGCTGGTGTCCCCGCACGGCGAGGCCCAGATCGTGACGCGCCTGCTGGGCGCGCACAACGTGTCGAACCTGCTGTTGGTGGCCGGCGTGCTGTACAAGCTGGGCCTGCCGTTTGCACAGATCGCGCGCGAATTGGCCGCGACGGACCCGGTTGACGGGCGCTTGCAGACCGTGGAGCCGATAGCGGTGTCGCCCCAGTCTTCCGCTGGCCGGGGCGCGCTGGTGGTGGTGGACTACGCGCACACGCCGGATGCCTTGTCGCGCGCATTGACCGCGCTGCGCCCCGTGGCCATCGCCCGGTCCGGCCGCTTGATCTGCCTGTTTGGTTGCGGCGGCGAGCGCGATCCGGGCAAGCGCCCTGAAATGGGCCGTATCGCCGCGCAGCTGGCTGACCACGTTGTGGTGTCCAGCGACAATCCGCGCACCGAATCCCCGCAAGCCATCGTCGACCAGATCCTGGCCGGCATCCCGGACGCGGCGCGCGTCGACGCCCAGGTTGATCGCGCGCGCGCCATCATGCAGACCATCTGGTCCGCCTCGCCGGACGATGTCGTGCTGCTGGCGGGCAAGGGCCATGAAACGTACCAGGACGTCGGCGGCGAAAAACTGCCCTTTGATGACCGCGAGTGGGCGCGCCTGTCGCTGCTGCTGCCGCAGGTCAAGGGCGTGTCCACGGATACCCGCCGCATCGGCTCGGGCGAGTTGTTCGTGGCGCTGGTCGGCGAGAACTTCGACGCGCATAACTATCTGGACCAGGCCGAAGGCCGCGGCGCCTGCGCGGCCGTCGTGGCGCATGCGGTGCCCGACGCCCGGCTGCCGCAATTGGTGCTGGGCGATACCCGCATTGCGCTGATGCGCATCGGTGCCGCGTGGCGCGCGCAGTTCACGCTGCCCGTGGTGGCGGTGACCGGCAGCAACGGCAAGACGACCACCAAGGAAATGATCTCGGCGATGTTGGCCGAATGGCAGGGCGAGTCAGGCCGTTTGGCCACCGCCGGCAATTTGAACAACGACATCGGCGTGCCGCTGACGCTGCTGCGCCTGCGCGCTGAACATCGCGCCGCGGTGTTTGAACTGGGCATGAACCACCCGGGCGAAATCGCACAGTTGGCCGACATGGCCGCGCCCACGGTCGCGCTGGTGACCAACGCACAGCGCGAACACCAGGAATTCATGCACACCGTGGAAGCGGTGGCGCACGAAAACGGCGCTGCCATCGCTGCGTTGCCGGATGACGGCGTTGCCGTGTATCCCGGCGACGAACCCTATTGCGCCATTTGGGATGCGCTGGCTGAACCGCGCCGCGTGTTGCGCTTCGGCTTGCAGCCCGGGCTGGACGTCTACGCCGAGCAGATCCTTGCCGATGTGGGCTCGACCCGTTGCCGCGTTGTGACGCCGGTGGGCGTTGCGGACCTGGTCTTGCCCGTGCCCGGCCTGCACAACCTGCGCAATGCGCTGGCCGCCATCGCCAGCGCCATCGCAGCAGGCGCGCCGCTGGACGTTGCCGTGCGCGCGCTGGCGAGCTTTGCGCCGGTGGCCGGCCGCATGCAGCACAAACAATTAAGCGACGGAACGTTGCTGATCGATGACACCTACAATGCCAACCCCGATTCGGTTCGCGTGGCCATCGACGTGCTGGCGCGAATCGCCGGCACGCGTGTCCTGGTGTTGGGCGACATGGGTGAAATCGGGGACAACGGCCCCGCCTTGCACGCCGAGGCGGGCCACTATGCGCGCGAGCAAGGGCTTGACGCGTTGATCACGCTGGGCGATGCCAGCCGGGCGGCCGCGGCCGCATACGGACCCGGCGCGCAAGCGTGCACATCGGTAGACGAAGTGGTGGCCGCCTTGCGCGGCTTGCGCCCGTCCAGCGTATTGATAAAGGGATCGCGCTTTATGCGCATGGAGCGGGTAGTGAAGGCTTTTTCCACGAACGACGAACAGACGGCCAAGGCGCAGGGAGAGCAGCATGCTGCTTGAGCTAGCCCGTCTGCTTTCCGATGATGTGCGCGCCCTGGGCGTGTTCGAATACATCACGTTGCGCGCCGTGCTGGCGTGCGCGACGGCGTTGCTGATCGGCCTGGTGGCCGGTCCGCGTGTGATTCGCAAGTTGACCGAAATGAAGATCGGCCAGGCCGTGCGCGCCTATGGCCCGGAAACGCATCTGGTCAAGACCGGCACCCCCACGATGGGCGGCGTGCTGATCCTGATTTCCATCGCCATCAGCACCTTGCTGTGGGCCGACTGGACCAACCGCTTCGTGTGGGTGGTGCTGCTTGTCACGTTCGGCTTCGGCTGGATCGGCTGGATGGACGACTACCGCAAGGTTGTCTATCGCGATCCCGAAGGCATGCCCGCACGGCAAAAATTCTTCTGGCAGGCCACCATCGGCATGGTGGCCGCGGTGTACCTGGCGTTTGCCGTGTCGGCGCCCGCCAACACCGACCTGTGGCCCTTGTTCAAGGCCTGGGTGGGTAGCGGCTTCACGATGTCGCTGCCCACGCGTGCCGACTTGATCGTGCCGTTCTTCAAGTCCGTCAGCTATCCGCTGGGCGTGCTGGGGTTCGTGGCGCTGACCTGGGCCGTGATTGTCGGAACCAGCAATGCCGTGAACCTGACTGACGGGCTGGATGGCCTGGCGATCATGCCCACCGTGATGGTGGGCAGCGCGCTGGGCATCTTCGCCTACGTGGTCGGGCGCGTCGACTATTCCAAATACCTGCTGTTCCCCTACATACCCGGTGCGTCCGAACTCATGGTGCTGTGCGCGGCGATAGGGGGCGCGGGACTCGCCTTTTTATGGTTCAACGCGTATCCGGCCCAGGTCTTCATGGGCGACGTCGGCGCGCTTGCCCTGGGCGGCGCGCTGGGCACCATCGCGGTCATCGTGCGCCAGGAAATCGTGCTGTTCATCATGGGCGGCGTGTTCGTGGTGGAAACGCTGTCGGTGATGATCCAGGTGACGTGGTTCAAGTACACCAAGCGACGTTATGGAACAGGTCGACGCATATTCCGCATGGCCCCGCTGCATCATCACTTTGAAGTGGGCGGCTGGAAAGAAACCCAGGTGGTCGTGCGTTTCTGGATCATCAGCATGATGCTGGTGCTGATTGGCCTCTCAACCCTGAAGTTGCGATGAATACGATGGAAACCTCCCGCGCTGACGCGCCGCTTGTCCTGATCCTCGGATTGGGCGAGACGGGTGTCGCCGCCGCACGCTGGTGCGCCCGCCTGGGCGCCCGCTTGCGTGTGGCCGACACGCGCGCTGAACCGGGTGGCCTTGCCGCGCTGCAAGAGGCGCTGGCGCAAAGTGATGTGCAGTACCAGCTGGGATGCGATGCGTCGTTTGATCCCGCGCTGCTGGATGGCGTGACGCAAATCGTCCTCAGCCCCGGCCTGGCGCCCACGCAAGCACCCGCCGCCGATCTGCTGCGCGAGGCCGAGGCCCGCGGCATCGAGGTGGTTGGTGAAATCGAACTCTTTGCCCGCGCGTTGGCCGATCTGGCCGAAACGCGCGAATACCGTCCGCGCCTGTTGACCGTAACCGGCACCAACGGCAAGACCACCGTTACCGCTCTGACGCGCGACTTGATCGACGCCAGCGGCCTGTCGGTGGTGGCCGCCGGAAACATCAGCCCTGCCGCGCTGACCGCGCTGATGGACGCGCTGGACAACGATGCGCTGCCGCAGGTGTGGGTGCTGGAGCTGTCCAGCTTCCAACTGGAAACGACGCGCTCGTTGATGGCCGACGCCGCCGTCGTGCTGAACGTAACGCAAGACCACCTGGACTGGCATGGCGGCATGGACGCTTACGCTGCCGCCAAGGCCCGCATCCTGAAGATGGCGCGTATCGCCATCGTCAACCGTGATGACCCGCTTACCGTGGCCATGGTGCCCACGGTGAACGCGCTGAACGTGCGCAGCTTTGGCCGCGACATGCCCGAGCTGGTCGGCGACATGGGTCTTGAACTCGGGCAGGGCGTGGCTTGGCTGGTTGCCTGCGAACCCAGCGATTTCGACGAACCCGCACCGCCCACGCGCCGCAAGAAAGACGCGCCCGAACCCGTGCGTGCCAATGGCCGCAAAAGCCGCCTGATGCCGGTGGACGCGCTGCGCATTCGGGGCATCCACAACGCCTTGAACGCACTGGCCGCGTTGCAACTGGCCCGCTGCCTGGACCTGGGCTGGGGCGCCATGCTGCGTACCCTGCGCGAATACGCGGGCGAACCGCATCGCGCAGCGTTCGTGCGTCAGATCGGCGGTGTGGACTACATCAACGACAGCAAGGGCACCAACGTCGGTGCCACGGTGGCCGCGCTGGAAGGCCTGGGCCAACCAGTCGTGCTGATCGCCGGCGGGCAAGGCAAGGGCCAGGACTTTTCTCCGCTGATTCCCGTGGTGTCGCGCCATGCGCGCGCCGTCATGCTGATCGGCGTGGACGGCCCCGAGATCGGCCGTGTGCTGGCGCCCACCGGTGTCAACTGCATCACTGTTGATTCGTTGCATGCCGCCGTGCGCGGCGCGGCTGAATTGGCGCAGCCGGGCGACGCCGTGTTGCTGTCGCCCGCTTGCGCCAGCCTGGACATGTTCCGCAATTATCCGCACCGTGGGCAAGTGTTCATGGAAGAGGTCGAAGACCTGGCCCGTGATCGCGGAGAAGTGGCATGAGCCTGATCGCCGATCTCACCGCCAGCGTCAATGCCGTACGGCCCGGCCGTACCAAGATGCGCAACTTCGATCTGCCGCTGGTTATCGCGGCGTCGACCTTGTTGCTGCTGGGCTTGCTGATGGTGTATTCGGCGTCGATCGCGCTGGCCGATGGCCCGCGCTATGCGTCCTATGGCCGCTACTACTTCGTGATCCGCCATGGCCTGTTCGTCAGCGCCGGCCTGGTTGCGGGCGCGGTCGTTCTGGCCATCCCGATTCGGGTCTGGCAGCGCATGGCGGTGCCGCTGTTCGTGGTGGCGATGGTGCTGCTGGTAGCAGTGCTGATCCCCGGCATCGGCCGCGAAGTCAACGGCGCGCACCGCTGGATCCCGCTGGGTCCGCTGAATTTCCAGCCGTCTGAATTGATGAAGCTGGCGGCCCTGCTTTACGCCGCCGACTACACGGTGCGCAAGCAGGAACACATGCAGGCGTTTGCGCGCGGCTTTCTGCCGATGGCGTTTGCGCTGGCGGGCGTGGGCATGCTGCTGCTGCTTGAGCCCGACCTGGGCGCCTTCATGGTGATCGTGGCCATTGCCATCGGCATCCTGTTTTTGGGCGGCATCAACGGCAAGTACTTCAGCAGCCTGTTGGGCGTGCTGGTCAGCACCTTCCTGATGTTGATCTGGCTGTCGCCGTGGCGCCGTGCGCGTCTGTTCGCGTACCTGGACCCCTGGAACGAAGACAACGCCTACGGCAGCGCCTATCAGCTGTCGCACTCGTTGATTGCCCTGGGCCGTGGCGAATGGCTGGGCGTGGGTCTGGGCGCCAGTGTTGAAAAACTGCATTACCTGCCCGAAGCGCACACCGACTTCCTGATGGCGGTAGTGGGCGAAGAGCTGGGCTTTGCCGGCGTCATGCTGGTGATCACGCTGTTCGCCATCATCGTCTACCGCGGTTTCGATATCGGACGCCAGGCCATTGCCATGGAACGCACGTTCGCGGGTCTGGTGGCGCATGGCGTGGCGATGTGGTTCGGCGTGCAGTCCTTCATCAACATGGGCGTGTGCCTGGGCTTGCTGCCCACCAAGGGCCTGACCTTGCCGCTGATGAGCTACGGCGGTTCGGGCGTGGTGATGAATCTGTGCGCACTGGCCATGCTGATCCGGGTCGACGTGGAAAATCGCGTGATGATGCGTGGGGGACGGGTATGACCGCCGCGCGCACCATCCTGATCATGGCCGGCGGCACCGGCGGCCACATCATGCCCGGCCTGGCCGTGGCTGATGTGCTGCGCGCGCGTGGCTGGCGCGTGATGTGGTTGGGCAACCCCGACAAGATGGAAGGCAAGCTCGTGCCGCCGCGCGGTATTGAACTGGTGCCGCTGCGCTTTCAAGGCGTGCGTGGCAAGGGCGCGTCCGCGCTGCTGAAACTGCCGTTCCTGCTGCTGCGCGCCTTTGCGCAAGCCTGGTCGCGTCTGGCGGACGTGCGTCCCGACGTGGTGCTGGGCATGGGCGGCTACGTGGCGTTCCCCGGGGGCGTGATCGCGGCCCTGCGCGGCACGCCGCTGGTGGTGCACGAACAGAATGCCGTTGCCGGCACCGCGAACAAGTGCCTGGCAAAGATGTCGCGCCGCGTGCTCAGCGGGTTCCCGGGCGTGCTGCCCAAGGGCGAGGCGATGGGCAACCCGGTGCGCGCCGACCTGTGCGCGCTGCCCGATCCGGCCGTGCGTTACGCCAGCCGCTCCGGTCCGTTGCGCCTGCTTGTGGTGGGCGGAAGCCTGGGCGCGCAGGCGCTGAATATTGCCGTGCCGCAGGCGCTGGCGCGCTTGCCGCAAGAGCGCCGCCCGGTCGTTGTCCATCAGGCTGGCGAACAACATTTACCCGCGCTGCAACAAGCCTACGCCCAGGCGGGCGTGCAGGCCGACTGCCGCGCCTTCATCGAAGACATGGCGGGCGCCATGGGCGATGCCGACCTGCTGATCTGCCGCGCGGGCGCCATGACGGTGTCCGAAGTGGCTGCCGCGGGCGTCGCCGCCCTGTTCGTGCCACTGCCGCATGCCATCGATGACCACCAGACCGCCAATGCGCGCTTTTTGAGCGATGCAGAGGCCGCTTGGCTACAGCCACAATCCGCCCTGACGCCCGAGTGGCTGGCGGACTGGCTGGCCCAGCGTTCCCGACAAGAACTCCAGGCCGTCGCCGGCCGTGCGCGCGCGCATGCGCAGCCGGAAGCCGCGGCCCATATCGCCGATGTCTGCGAACAAGCAGCGGGGCGTTCATCATGAAACACAGAATTCAACATATCCATTTCGTGGGCATCGGCGGCTCGGGCATGAGCGGCATTGCCGAGGTCCTGCTCAACCTGGGCTACACGATCAGCGGTTCCGACCTGAACGAATCGGCGGTCACGCGCCGTCTGGCCGGTCTGGGCGTGAAGATCGCCATCGGCCATGTGGCCAGCAACGTCACTGGCGCGGCCGCCATCGTCACGTCCACCGCGGTGGCGGGCGACAACCCCGAGGTCATCGCTGCGCGCGCTGCGCGTATCCCCGTGGTGCCGCGCGCCATCATGCTGGCCGAGCTGATGCGCCTGAAGCGCGGCATCGCCGTGGCGGGCACGCATGGCAAGACCACCACCACCAGCCTGGTCGCCAGCGTGCTTGCCGCCGGCGACCTGGACCCCACCTTCGTGATCGGTGGCCGCTTGAATTCGGCCGGCGCCAACGCGCGGTTGGGGCAGGGCGACTACATCGTTGTCGAAGCGGATGAGTCCGACGCGTCGTTCCTGAATCTGCTGCCGGTGATGGCCATCGTGACCAACATCGACGCCGACCACATGGACACCTATGGGCACGATGTGGCGCGCCTGAAAAGCGCGTTCATCGAATTCACGCAGCGCCTGCCGTTCTACGGCAGCGCCGTGCTGTGCTCGGATGACGCCAATGTGCGCGAGATCATGCCCTTCGTGTCGCGCCCGATCACTACCTACGGCTTGAACGAAGACGCGCAGGTGCGCGCTTATGAAGTGCAGCCCTCCGGCACGCGCATGCGCTTTAACGTGCAGCGCACGCATCGCGACACGCTGCTGCCGCCGTTGCAAGTGGAACTGAACCTGCCCGGCCTGCATAACGTGCGCAACGCGCTGGCCGCGATTGCCGTCGCAACCGAGCTGGGCGTGTCCGATGACGCCATCCGCGATTCGCTGGCCGCCTTCAAGGGCGTGGGCCGCCGCTTCACCCAGACGGGCGAATTTCCGGTGCCGGCCAGCCATGGCGGCGGCACCTTCACGGTGATTGATGACTACGGCCATCACCCCGTGGAAATGGCCGCCACGCTGGCCGCCGCGCGCGGCGCCTGGCCCGATCGCCGGATCGTGCTGGCCTTTCAGCCGCACCGCTACACGCGTACGCGGGATTGCTTTGAAGATTTTGTACGGGTGCTGGGCACGGCCGACGCCGTGTTGCTGACCGAGGTCTACGCCGCCGGCGAGCCGCCGCTGGTGGCCGCCGACGGCCGTGCGCTGTCGCGCGCGTTGCGGGTGGCGGGCAAGGTCGAGCCAGTGTTCGTCGAAGACGTGGCTGAACTGCCGCAGGCTGTGGTCGACTTCGTGCGCAACGGCGACGTCGTGATCGTGATGGGAGCGGGTTCGATCAGCAAGGTCCCCGCCCAAGTAGGAGAACTGGCATGAGCGCGCAATTCGGCAAAGTGGGTGTGTTGTACGGCGGACGCTCCGCTGAACGCGAAGTGTCGCTGATGTCTGGCAAGGGCGTGCAGCAGGCGCTGGCCAGCGCCGGCGTGGACGCGCACCTGTTCGACACGGGCGAGCGCAGCCTGGCTGAGCTGGCCGCCGAAGGTTTTGACCGCGTCTTCATCGCGCTGCATGGCCGCTACGGCGAAGACGGCACGATCCAGGGCGCGCTGGAATTGCTGGGCATTCCGTACACGGGCAGCGGCCCGATGGCCTCCGCCCTGGCCATGGACAAGACCATGACCAAGCGCATGTGGCTGCAAAACGGCCTGCCCACGCCCGAATTCGAAGTGTTGGACGCCGACACGGAACTTCGCCTGGTGCCGGACCGTCTGAGCCTGCCGCTGATCATCAAGCCGCCGCATGAAGGGTCGACCGTGGGCATCACCAAGGTCGTGGGCTATTCCGACATGAAAGAAGCCTATGCCGCCGCCGCGCGTTTTGACAGCGAGGTGCTGGCCGAACAATTCATCACCGGCCGCGAGTTGACGGTGGCAGTGCTGGGTTCGGGCAAGGGCGCGCGCGCGCTGCCCGTCATCGAGATCGCCGCACCCGGTGGCAACTACGACTACGAACACAAGTATTTCTCGGACGACACGCAGTACTTCTGCCCGGCAACGCTGCCGGACGGCGTGGCTGAAGAAGTCGCCGCAATTGCCGTTAAGGCCTATCAGGCGCTGGGCTGCGAAGGCTGGGGCCGCGCCGACTTCATCCTCGACCGCGACAACCGGCCGTGGCTGCTTGAAATGAATACCTCGCCTGGCATGACCAGCCATTCTTTGGTGCCGATGGCCGCGAAGGCCGTGGGGATCAGCTACGCCGAACTCTGCGTGGCGATTTTGTCCGAGGCCTCGTGCAAAGTGCACAGCGCCCCGCGTAACGCTTGACCTGGATAATCCGTGTGGAACGACGCTCGCACTACCAACCTGATCGCCAACACGCTAGCCGTGCTGGCGGTTTGCGCCATGCTGATCGCGGGCGTGGTCTGGGTAGCGCAACGCCCGTTCTTCACGCTGACGGCCATCGAGCTGGAATCGATGCCGGACACCGAATTGCACTACGTGTCGCCGCAAGCGGTGCGCTCGGCCATCGCGGGTCGCTTCAAGGGCAACTTCTTCACGGTGGACCTGGACGACGCGCGCGAGATCTTCGAATCGGTGCCGTGGGTACGCCATGCCACCGTGCGCCGCATCTGGCCCAACGTGCTGCGGGTGCGGATCGAGGAACAGCAGCCCTTGGCGCTGTGGAACGAAAACCAGATGATCAACACCTGGGGCGAAGCGTTCACGGCCAACACGGGCGAGGTGGACGACGAAACCGTGCTGCCGCAGTTCTCGGGCCCCGAGGGCACGGAATCGCTGGTGGTGCAGCGCTACGCCGAATTGGCGCGGTGGTTCGCGCCGCTGGACATGCATGTCAAACAGTTGGAGCTGAGCCCGCGCTATGCCTGGCGGGTGGTGCTGTCCAACGGCATGCTGCTGGACCTGGGCCGCGACCCGGGCGCCGACGCGCCGGACCCGCATGGCCTGCCCGGCGCCTTGCCGTTCGCGGCTCGTATTCAACGCTTTGTGCAGGCGTGGCCCGTCGTGTCGGGGCGCCTGGAAGGGCGCACCATCACGCAGGCCGACCTGCGCTATCCGAATGGTTTCGCCCTGGCGCTGGCTCCGTTGCCCGCGTCGGAAACCAAATCCAAATCCACACCGAAACCTCCCAAGAAACGCTAACGCCATGACCCGTGACATCAAGGACCTTATCGTCGCCCTCGATATCGGCACCAGCAAGGTGGTGGCTGTGGTGGCTGAAATTTTGCCCGAAGGGCGATTCGAAGTGCTCGGCCTTGGCCAGCACGAATCGCGCGGCATGCGCAAGGGCGTGGTCGTCAACATCGAGACCACTGTGAATTCCATTCAGCGCGCGCTTGAAGAAGCCGAGCTGATGGCAGATTGCAAGATTCGCGACGTCTACACCGGCATTGCCGGCAGCCATATCCGCAGCTTCAATTCCAGCGGCATGGTCGCTGTGAAGGACAAAGAAGTCACCGCCACCGACGTTGCCCGCGTCATCGAGACCGCCAAGGCGGTGAACATCCCTACCGACCAGCAAGTGCTGCATGTGCTGACCCAGGAGTTCATCGTTGACGGCCAGGAAGACATCCGCGAGCCCATCGGCATGAGCGGCCTGCGCCTGGAAGTGCGCGTGCACATCGTGACGGGCGCGGTCAGCGCCGCGCAGAACATCGTCAAGTGCGTGCGCCGCTGCGGCCTGGAAGTGCAGGACCTGATCCTGCAACCGCTGGCCTCGAGCCTGGCCGTGCTGACGGCCGACGAAAAAGAACTGGGCGTCGTGCTGGTGGACATCGGCGGTGGCACCACCGATGTCGCCATCTTTACCGGCGGCGCCATTCGCCACACCGCGGTGTTGCCGATTGCCGGCGACCAGATCACCAACGACATCGCGGCCATGCTGCGCACGCCGACGCCGGACGCCGAAGAGATCAAGCTGCGCTACGGCGTGGCCAAGCAGGTGCTGGCCAGCCCGGACGAATCCGTCGAAGTGCCCGGCCTGGGCGATCGCGGCCCGCGCCAGGTCAAGCGCCAGGCCTTGGGCGCCGTGATCGAGCCGCGCGTCGAAGAACTGTTCACGCTGGTGCAGCAGGTGGTGCGCGATTCCGGCTACGAAGATCTGCTGGCTTCGGGCGTTGTCCTGACCGGTGGGTCGGCGCAGTTGCCCGGCATGATCGAACTGGCCGAGGACGTGTTCCTCAAGCCGGTGCGTGTGGCGGTACCCGAATACGAAGGAAGCTTGGCCGACGTGATGCGCAACCCGCGCTTCTCGACGGTCATGGGTTTGTTGCAGGAAGCACGGATGCAGCGTGTGCGAGGTCGCAAGGTCGCCGCTCAGACAGGCAATTTCAAAAGCCTGCTAGCGCGCATGAAGGAATGGTTCATGAATTAAAGAGGAAGGGGCAGGTTGGGGCCTGCTCCTTGGAACGCGTCGCGGCAGTATCGCGGGGCGGACCAGAAAGGGGAGGCGTCTCAAACCCGTCGCGGACCATAGCAGTCGGCATCGGCTTTGAGGCGATTCACAAAATATAGGTTGTTGGGGAATTTTTGTGATTTGCAAAATCGGACTTGTGAGGGAGTCATCATGATGAACTTTGAGATGCTTGAGAACAACACCAAAGGGACCGTAATCAAGGTCGTTGGTGTGGGCGGTGCGGGCGGCAATGCCGTCGCGCACATGATTCGCAGCGGCGTGCACGGCGTGGATTTCATCTGCGCCAACACCGATGCGCAAGCGCTGGCGGCAACCAATGCCCCGGTGCAGATTCGCTTGGGCCGTACCGGCCTGGGCGCGGGCGCCAAGCCCGAGCAAGGACGTGCGTCGGCTGAAACCGCGCGCGAGGAGATCCGTGCTGCGCTGAACGGCGCTCACATGGTCTTCATCACCGCCGGCATGGGCGGTGGCACCGGCACCGGCGCGGGTCCGGTCGTGGCCGAAGTGGCAAAGGAACTGGGCATCCTGACCGTTGGCGTGGTCACCAAGCCTTTCACGTTTGAAGGCAACAAGCGCCTGAAGATGGCCGAGGACGGCATTGCCGAACTGGCTAAGCACGTGCATTCGCTCATCGTGGTCCTCAACGAGAACCTCTATGAACTGATGGACGAGGACGCGACGCAGGAAGACTGCTTCCGTTCGGCCGACGATATCCTGCACAACGCTTGCGCGGGCATCGCCGAAATCATCAACGTCGAAGGTAACGTCAACGTCGACTTCGAAGACGTCAAGACGATCATGGGTGAGCAGGGCCAGGCCATGATGGGCACGGCATCGGCATCGGGCGCGGACCGCGCACGTGTCGCCGCCGAGCACGCCATTGCATGCCCGTTGTTGGAAGGCGTGGACTTGAACGGCGCGCGTGGCGTGCTGGTCAACATCACCGCCAGCCGCTCGCTGAAGATGCGCGAAACGCGCGAAATCATGGAGACGATCCGCAGCTACGCTTCGGACGACGCGACCGTGATTTTCGGTACGGCCTACGACGAATCCATGGGTGAAAACCTGCGCGTGACCGTGGTTGCAACCGGCCTGGGCCGTGCGCAAGCGCGTCCGCAACTGGTGCAAAGCACGGCTGAAGTGCTGCGTACCGGTACCGACAACATGCCCATGGGCACGATGCCGGCTGGTCAAGGTGGCGATTACCGCAATCTGGATATGCCGTCTGTCATGCGCAACCCGCGCAGCCAGGCGTCGGCCCAGGTGCGTGCGTTGGAAAGCTCGGGCATGGATCATTTCGACATCCCGGCATTCCTGCGCAAGCAGGCGGATTGAACGAAAGAGCCGACTACAGGCTCTGAATCGCAACTCCCTCATCTCCGGCTCGCTTGTCCCCGCGGGCGAGCCGGAGGCGGAGCGGTCCGTGTTTCCCTTGCACGGTTCTATAAAGGGACGGAAGTATCGGTCGATCCGGGTTGCTTGATGGCGCCAAGGATCGGACAGCGTTACAATACGTCAGTTACGCCGGCAATCTGTACTCTTCGTGCCGGCTTCCTGGCTCTAATACCCAAGCATCATGTTCCGACAGCGCAGCATTCAGAATCTCGTCCGCACGACAGGCGTCGGCGTCCACTCCGGACGGCGGGTAGAGCTCACCCTGCGTCCGGCACAGCCCAATACGGGCATTGTTTTCCACCGTGTTGATTTGCCCGAAGTCGTGGACCTGCCTGCTCAGGCCACCGGCGTGGGCGACACGCGCATGGCGTCCGTCCTGCAACAGGGCAACGTCCGCGTATCCACGGTAGAGCACCTGATGTCGGCTTTGGCCGGCCTGGGTATCGACAACCTGCATATCGACCTCACTGCCGAAGAAGTCCCCATCATGGACGGCAGTGCGGCAACCTTTGTTTATCTGTTGCGCTCGGCGGGCATCGTCGAGCAGAACGCGCCCAAGCAGTTCATCCGCGTCAAAAAGACGGTGGAAGTGCGCGAAGGCGAAGGCCGCAACGAAAAATGGGCGCGGCTGGAACCGCACGAAGGCTACGCATTGGCCTTCTCGATCGACTTCCGCCACCCCGCCATTGATTCCACCGCCAATTTTGCCGAGATCGATTTCGCCACGCATTCGTACGTGCGTGAAATTGCCCGCGCGCGCACGTTCGGTTTCGTCAATGAAGTGGAAGCGCTGCGCTCGATGGGCCTGGCCCGTGGCGGCAGCCTGGACAACGCTATCGTCATGGACGAATACCGGGTGCTGAACAGCGACGGGCTGCGCTATGACGATGAATTCGTGAAGCACAAGATCCTGGACGCCATCGGCGACCTGTATCTGTTGGGCAAGCCCCTGGTGGCCCGCTACGTGGCGTGCAAGTCGGGCCACGGCCTGAACAATCAGTTGGCCCGTGCGCTGCTCGCGCAGCAAGATGCCTGGGAACTGATCACCTATGAATCGCAGGCTGAAGCGCCGCAAGCCTTCCGCCACGAATGGAAGCTGGCGTAACGCCGGGTTCCTGACGGGATGCGGGCGGGGGCGCGATGCCCCGATTTCGTCCGTTTACCGCCTTGTCCGACCAATGGGCGGGGCCGGTCATCATCCCCTGATGCAACAGTCGCCATCCGGCTGCAAACCATCGTCGTAGTCCGACAAGAACTTGGTTTCGCTTCGTTTCCATGCGCCGTGCGCGCCGGACAAAGCCGGATAGCTTCAGCTACTCTTGTGATGCCTCAAGAGCTTGGCAACCGCGTCGGCCAACGGGCCGGGGCGCAGTTTTTCGTGCAGCGTCTCGAACGCGCCCAAGGCGGTATTGCCCAGGGGTTGCGCCTCTTTGGGAGGGCGTGGCTGACGGGCGCCGGGCTTCGGTAACCCCGCTTGTACCTTGACGGCAATTTCGTTAAGGTTCCAGCCTTGATCGGCCAGGGCACGCGCCACGCGCGGCGCCAACTGACGCATCTTGGCTGCGTGCGCGGCACTGGGCACCACAAGATGCAGGCACTGGTTTTCCAGTTTGCCCACCTGGCAGACGGCACCTAGCGGGGCGGGCAGAACCGCCGCCACCGCATACTGAATTTGCAAGTGCTTGCGGGCAGTCGCCAACACTCCGGCGCCCCGCATGTCATGACCCAGCCATCCCAGAGCGGTATTTTCTTTCCGCCGGCTGGAACTGGAACGTTGACGGTATGAAGTGGGTCTATTCATCCCGGCTCTAGAGAATTAGGAAGCAATCTTGAAAATCGTGATTATGCACGCCCGCGACGGGCGGGACGGGCATTTCACCCTGGGTGGCGCGCGGCTGGCGTTGCTGCTTGGGGCCGCTCTGATGACAGCCGCCATATTCGGCGCCGCGCTACAGCGCTACCTTACTCCCATCCTGCCGGCGGTACACACCGTGGGCTGGCCGCTGGCACAACAGCCGGGTCGCGATACCGATTTCCTGCGTGGAAACATGAACCTGCTGGCCGCCAAGGTAGGCGCCCTGCAAGCCAAGCTGGTCAGCATCGACGGCTTGGGCCAGCGCGTGGCCAAGGTGGCCGGCGTGGCGTACACCGACCCGGAACTAGCCAAGCAACTGGCCGTGGCGCAGCCCGAAGCGCTGACCCAGCCGGAAGCGACCCAGGTCATGGATGACCTGTTCACTGACCACCCGCCGCCCAGCGCGGCGTCCGCCGAAGCGCTGGGCCGCCAGCTGGACGAAATCCAGGCGCGGCTGGCGCAGCAATCCGACAACCTGAAGCTGCTGGACGCGGCGCTGACCAAGCGGTCGGCCGACCAGGCCCGCATGCCCACGGCGATGCCCATCACCGATTATCCCTATCTGAGTTCCTCCTACGGCTGGCGCCGCAATCCGGTGACGGGTCGCACCGCCATGCACGAAGGCCTGGACTTCGCGGCGCCTTCGGGCACCCCGATCCTGGCCGCTTCCGGCGGCGTGGTGCTGGAAGCCAAGTTCCAGCCCGGCTTTGGCAATATGGTCGAAATCGACCATGGCGACGGCCTGATCACGCGCTACGCGCATGCGTCGTCGCTGATGGTCAAGCAGGGGCAACTGGTGGAACGCGGCCAGCAAGTGGCTCGCGTGGGCAGTTCCGGCCGTTCGACCGGCCCGCATCTGCACTTTGAGGTCCGCCTTGCCGGACAACCGCTGGACCCCCGTTTGTTCCTGGGATCGCAGCAGAACGCGCCGCCCGCCGTGGCCCAGGCCGCCGCGACTGAACCTGCGGCGCGCTGACCGGTCAAACCGGTCATCTTCAGCACTCTGGCCATAGGGCCAGGCTATTACGCGCCAGGTGCGTTAAACTGGTTCGTTTCCCAGCGGACCCCCGCTCAACCAATAAATCAAAGTCACGGGAGGCGCTGCTCTTGCCCTTTGCAGGCGCGGCGTGGCTCGTGCGGCCGACATACGCATGGTTTCTCTGCTCAAAAAACTCATAGGTAGCCGCAACGACCGGCTGCTTAAGCAGTATCGCAAGCTGGTAACCCAGATCAATGGGCTCGAGCCCAAGATTTCCGCGCTTTCCGATGCGGAGCTGGCGGCCAAAACTGACGAATTCCGATCCCGATACGCCCAAGGTACGTCGCTTGACGACCTGCTGCCCGAAGCTTTCGCCGTCGTGCGCGAAGCCGGCAAGCGCGTGTTCGGGATGCGCCATTTCGACTCTCAGTTGCTGGGCGGCATCGCGCTGCACAGCGGCAAGATTGCCGAAATGCGCACGGGGGAAGGCAAAACGCTGATGGCGACGTTGCCCGTTTACCTGAATGCATGCGCCGGCAAGGGCGTGCACGTGGTGACGGTGAACGACTATCTTGCCCGCCGTGACGCGGAATGGATGGGGCGCCTGTACCACTTCCTGGGCATGACCACGGGCGTGGTGGTGCCGCAGCAGCCTAACGAAGAGAAAAAGGCCGCCTACGCCGCCGACATCACTTACGGCACCAATAACGAATTCGGCTTCGACTACCTGCGCGACAACATGGAATACCGTGTTGAGGACCGCCGCCAGCGCGTGCTGTTCTACGCCATCGTCGACGAAGTGGACTCGATCCTGATCGACGAAGCCCGTACGCCGCTGATCATTTCGGGCCAGGCCGAGGATCACACCGAGCTCTACATCCGCATGAACGCGGTGCCGCCGCTGCTCAAGCGCATGGCCAGCGAGCCCAAGCCGCAAGAGCCGGAACCCGAAGGCGATTACTGGGTCGACGAAAAAAGCCAGCAGGTTTACCTGTCGGAAGCCGGCCACGAGAATGCCGAGGCCATTTTGGCCCGCCTGGGCATCCTGCCGGAAGGCGAATCGCTGTACGACCCGCGCCACATTGCCCTGATGCACCACCTGATGGTGGCCTTGCGCGCCAACAACCTGTTCTTCCGCGATCAGCAATACGTGGTGCAGGACGGCGAAGTGGTGATCGTCGACGAATTCACGGGCCGCCTGATGGTGGGCCGCCGTTGGTCCGATGGCCTGCACCAGGCCGTTGAAGCCAAGGAAGGCGTGAAGATCCAGCACGAGAACCAGACGCTGGCATCCATCACGTTCCAGAACTACTTCCGCATGTACGAAAAGCTGTCCGGCATGACCGGTACGGCCGATACGGAAGCGTACGAATTCCAGGAAATCTACGGGCTTGAAACGGTCATCATCCCGACCAACAAGCCGATGATCCGCAAGGACCAGAACGATCAGGTCTTCAAGACCGATCCGGAAAAGTACAACGCGATCCTCGAAGACATCCGCGACTGCCACGAGCGCGGCCAGCCCGTGCTGGTGGGCACGACCAGCATTGAAAACTCCGAGCTGCTGTCGGGCCTGCTGAAAAAGGCCAAGCTGCCGCACGAAGTGCTGAACGCCAAGCAGCACGCCCGCGAAGCCGAGATCGTTGCCGAAGCCGGCAAGCCGGGTCACATCACCATCGCCACCAACATGGCCGGTCGGGGTACCGACATCGTGCTGGGCGGCAGTGTGGACAAGCAGGTCGACCTGATCCGCGCCGACGAATCGCTGTCGGAAGCCGAAAAGAATGCGCGCATCGAGAAGATCCGCGCTGAATGGAAGCCGCTGAACGAGCAGGTCAAGGCCGCTGGCGGCCTGCGCATCATCGGCACCGAGCGCCACGAATCGCGCCGTATCGACAACCAGCTGCGTGGCCGCGCCGGCCGCCAGGGTGACCCGGGTTCGTCCCGTTTCTACCTGTCGCTGGAAGACTCGCTGATGCGCATCTTCGCGGGCGACCGCGTGCGCGCCATCATGGAACGCCTGAAGCTGCCCGAGGGCGAGCCCATCGAGGCGGGCATGGTGACGCGTTCGATCGAAACCGCGCAGCGCAAGGTGGAAGGCCGCAACTTCGACATCCGCAAGCAATTGCTGGAATACGACGACGTTGCCAACGACCAGCGCAAGGTGCTGTATTCGCAGCGTAACGACGTGCTGGAAGCCGCCAGCGTCAGCGCCACGGTGAACAACCTGCGCGATGCCGCCGTGGTCGAACTGTTCAACACGTACGTGCCGCCGGAATCGGTCGAAGACCAATGGGATGTCCCCGGCCTGCAAAAGGCGCTGGAAGCCGACTGGCACTTGCACCTTCCGCTGACGGAAATGCTGGAGAAGGAATCCAACCTGACCGACGAAGACCTGCGCGAACGCGTGGTGGCCGCGGCGCGCGATGCGTACCAGGCCAAGGTTGACCAGGTGGGCGTTGAATCGTGGTCGCAGTTTGAACGTTCGATCATGCTGCAATCGATCGACACGCACTGGCGCGAACACTTGTCGTCGCTGGACTACCTGCGCCAGGGCATCCATCTGCGCGGTTACGCGCAGAAGAACCCCAAGCAGGAATACAAGCGCGAAGCCTTCGAACTGTTCTCGGGCATGCTGGATCGCATTCGCGACGACGTCGTGCGCGTGTTGATGACGGTGCGCGTGCAGTCGTCCGAGCAGGTCGAGCAAGCCGAAGCGGAAGCGGCGCAATCGCACGTGCAAAACGTGCAATACCACCACTCCGACTACGACGAGGCACTGGCCCAGACGGAATCGGACGACAGCGCGCAGCCCGTGCGCAACGCGCTGCCCAAGGTCGGCCGCAACGACCCGTGCCCGTGCGGCAGCGGCAAGAAGTACAAGCAGTGCCACGGCAAGCTGGTCTGATCAGGGGATAACGCCATGCTGCATTCTGTTGGCCGCACCGAATTCGACCACGCCGTCGTGATGGTGCGCGACCGGCTGGATGCGCTGGCGCCGCACTTTGAACGCCAGGGCTTTCACCTGAGCGACAAGGCGGTGCATAACCTGGGGTCCTGCAATCGGCTGATCGTGCTGGAAGGCACGTATGTGGAATTGCTGGGATGGCCGCCGGGGGCGCCGCCCGCCCGCAAGGAAATCGCGGATTCGCCGTTCGGGCTGGAAGCACTGGTGTTTCGCACCTATGACGCCGACGCCACCTACGAACGGCTCAAGGCCGCCGGGTTCGCCGTGAACCCTGTGCAAGAACTGACCCGCCCGGCGATGCTGGACGGCCAGGAAGTGCAGGCCAAGTTCCATACCGTGCGTTTTGCCGAGCAGCCCTTGCCCGGCATCCGCATGTATTTCTGCCGACACCTGACGCCGGAATGCGTGTGGTCGCCGGCATTGATGGCGCATCCTAATGGCGCGCGCAGCCTGATTCGCATCGACGCGCGCGCGGCGGATGCGCAAGCGGTGGCCGAGCGCCTGGCGCGGGTGGCGGACGTATCCGCCGAAGCTGCTTCGGGCGGCTGGGACGTACCGCTGGCCAATCTGCGCATTCACGTTCAGCAAGACGCGGCAGCGGTAACGCCCGTGTTGTCCACGCTGACGCTGGAAAACCGCGACGGCGCCCACTACACGCTCGATACCGGCCTGTAGCTTGCCAACGGGCGTGTCGGTCGCGCCGCGCCCGTTTTCTGACTTCCACACTTGTGATCCCCGGCTGCATTTTTCGCAGCCGTGTCGCGTTGCGTCCCTTTTTGGTCTCGCGGCGCCCGGACCCGCCTCTTGCGGGCAAACCCTGCTTGCAAGGCAAAGTGTATGCACTTTAGTATGCACTTCATCCCGCCGCATTTCCCCACCCCGATCTCCTCTATTTGCCAGCCGGATTCCGCTCCATGACGCAGTCGCCCACCGTCCATCGTCCCGCTGCCCGCACCTCCGCGGGCCAGGCCGAGCTGTACGGCGCGGTCAAGGCGATGGCGGTGCGCTTTGATTTCAAGCCCGGCGAACGCATCAACGAAGTTGAGCTGGCGCGCCGTTTGAACGTCAGCCGTACGCCGCTGCGGGAGGTGCTGAACCAGTTGATGGTTGAAGGCTTTCTGACCCGCTCGGTCAACCGCGGATTTATCGCTCGCTTGCTGGACGCCAAGCAGATTCACAGCCTGTACGAATACCGCGCGGTGCTGGAAGCGGGCATCGTGCGCGCCGCGTGCGAGCGTGCCAGCGACGAAGAACTGGCCCAGTTGCGGGCATTCGTCGATCGGTCGCGCGATGTGCCGGAAGACAGCGACGCCACCCGCTTGCTGGAACTGGACGAAGCGTTTCACCTGCATCTGGCGGGGCTGTCGCGCAATGAAGAATTCGTGCGGGCCCTGGAAAGCGTCAACGCCCGGATTCACTTCGTGCGCTGGATCGATATGCAGCAGGGCCGGCGCAGCCACACGCAGGGCGAACACCTGCGCATCGTGCAGGCGCTGGAACAGCGCGACATGGATGCGCTGCCCGCGCTGATGGGCGCGCATATCGGGCGCCGCCTGGATCAGATTACCGACGTGATACGCACAGGCTTTTCTACGATTTACATGCGGGACCAGGCCGAACCCGCCACGGTAGCGCCGGCCAACACCACAACAGCAGGGGAAAAATAATGAATCACACAATGAAGCGGATCCTGGCGGGCTTATGCACGCTGGCTGCCGCCGGGGGCGCCATGGTGGCCGCACCCGTCGCCGCCGAAGAACGGCCGTTGATCCTGGTGGTGCCGTACCCGCCGGGCGGCAGCACCGACATCCTGGCGCGCATCTTGCAGCCGCGTCTGTCCCAGCAACTGGGTGGGCGCGCGGTCGTGGTTGAAAACCGCCCCGGCGCGGCCAGCCAGATCGCCACCGCTTTCGTGGCGCGCGCCGAACCCGATGGCAATACGTTGCTGGTCAGCTTCGACAATCACGGCATCAACCCGGCCGTAAAGCCCAAGCTGCCCTACGACACCTTCAAGGACTTTGTTGCCATCTCGCAGACCGTGCGTTTTCCGCTGGTCATCGGCGCCAATCCCAATGTGCCCGGCAATAACCTGAAAGAGTTCCTGGCCGCAGCGGCGAAGGAATCGCCCAACAAATTCAACTACGCGTCCACCGGCGTGGGTTCGCTGAACCATCTGGCGCCCGAAGAACTCAAGCGCCTGTCGAAGGTTGAACTGCTGCATGTGCCGTATGGCGGCGGCGGCCCGGCCATCCAGGCCGTGGTGGGCGGGCAGGCCAATATGACGTGGCTGAGCTTTGCGGCGCTGCGCGGGCAGATCCAGGGCGGCAAGATCAAGCCCCTGGCCGTGGCCGGCGAAAAGCGCCTGCCTGAATTGCCCAACGTGCCGACGGTGATCGAATCGGGCTTTCCGGGCTTTGTCGCGTATTCCTGGAGCGGCATGTTCGCCCCGAAGGGCACGCCCGACGCGACCGTGAAAAAGCTGACGGCCGACTTCAAGGCGGTGCTGGCTGACCCGGACATCAAGAAGAAGGTAACGGAAGCGGGCTTCGAAATCGTGGCGTCGAACGGCCCCGAACTGGACGCCTACGTGAAGTCGGAATACGACCGCTGGAGCGCCTTCATCAAGAGCAGCAACATCAATCTGGATAACTGAGCGACGGTAAACCGGGCGGCGCGCCGCCCGGTCCCGTCCGCGATACTCGTGGAGATGACATGGAAAATTTGACCGGCGCCGAAGCCATGGTGCGGATGCTGCAACACAACGGCGTCAAACATATTTTTGGCCTGTGCGGCGACACCAGCCTGCCGTTCTACGACGCGCTGTACCGCCTGGATCACGGCATGCAGCACATCCTGACGCGCGACGAACGTAGCGCGGGCTACATGGCCGACGCCTATGCGCGCGTGACCGGCAAGGTCGGCGTGTGTGAAGGCCCCAGCGGTGGCGGCGCCACCTACCTCTTGCCCGGTTTGGTCGAAGCCAATGAATCGTCGATTCCGGTGTTGGGCATTACGTCCGACGTCGCCGTGGGTTCGCGTGGCAAGTATCCGTTGACGGAACTTGACCAGGAAGCGCTGTACCGCCCGCTGACAAAGTGGAACCGCACGATCGACCGCGCCGACCAGATCCCCGGCATGGTGCGCGCGGCGTTCCGCGCCATGACGACCGGCAAGCCCGGCGCGGCGCACCTGTGCTTTCCGTATGACGTGATGAAGCAGCAAGTGGACGCTTCCGACATCTGGGCGCAGCCCGAACACGGCCGCTTCCCCGCCATGCGCGTGGCGCCGGACCCCGCGGACGTGGCGCGTGCCGCGCAGCGCCTGGTGGGCGCGCGGTCGCCCGTCATCATCTGCGGTGGCGGTGTGGTCATCGCCGGCGCCAGCGGCGCGTTGCAGGAATTGGCCGAAGCGCTGAAGGCCGCCGTGTGCGTGACCGTGAGCGGGCAGGGCAGCCTGGCCGACACGCATCCCCTGAACGCGGGCGTGGTCGGCTCCAACGGCGGCGTGATGGCCACGCGCGACGTGGTCGCCGCAGCCGACGTGGTGCTGTTCGTGGGCTGCCGGGCCGGGTCCACGTCCACGGAACACTGGCGCTTCCCGAACCGCGACGTGCCGATCCTGCACATCGACGTCGATCCGATGGTGATCGGCGCCAACTACCTGACCGAAGTGGGCCTGGTGGGCGACGCCAAGCTGGCGTTGGAGGCCCTGGGCGCCGAAGTAGAGGCGCGTCTGGCGCACCGCAATTCGGACGCCGTGGATGGCGCTGTGCTGGCCGGCCGCGCCAAGGCCGCGCGTCGCGCGCAGTTGGAGCCGTTGGCCAACAGCCTCGAGGCCCCGATTCGTCCCGAGCGCGTCGTGCAATCGCTGAACCGGCTGCTGCCCGACGATGCCGTGGTGTGCGCGGACCCGGGCACGCCGTGCCCGTACTTTTCGGCGTACTACGACGTGTCGCGCCCCGGCCGGCATTTCATTACCAACCGCGCACATGGCGCGCTGGGCTTCTCGATGTCGGCCGCGCTGGGTGCGTGGGTGGGCCGCCCGCAGTCCAAATGCGTATCGGTCATGGGCGACGGCAGCTTCGGCTTTACCGTTGGCGAACTGGAAACCATCGTCCGCCACAAGGCGCCGTTGCTGATGATCGTGTTTTCCAATTCCGTCTACGGCTGGATCAAGGCCAGCCAGAAGGCCGGCTACGACGAGCGCTACTACAGCGTGGACTTCAACCGCACCGACCATGCCCGCATTGCCGAAGCCTATGGCGTGAAGGCATGGCGCGTGGAAGATCCCGCCAAGCTGGACGCCGCCATCAAGGCCGCCATGGAACATGACGGCCCGGCGCTGATCGACGTGGTGGCGCAGCCCTTGCAGGACGCGGCCGCGCCGGTCAGCCAGTGGATGGGCTGATTCGCGCCTGATCGCGCAGCGGTACCCAGGGCCCTTCGGGGCCCTTTTTTTTGCCTGCGCGCACTGCCGCTGGTCCTATACTGATCCGGTTTGGCGCGGCGACGCCGCGCGGTCTGCAACACATCAACGGGGAATCGGGCATGGATCTGGGGATCAGTGGCAAGACGGCTTTGGTGTTTGGTGGCAGCCGCGGCATGGGGCGCGCGTGCGCCTTGCAGCTGGCGCGCGAGGGCGTGGCGGTGACTATCGCGGCACGCAACCCGCAGACGCTAGAGCAGGCAGCCGCCGAGATCTCGAAGGAAACCGGCATCGGCGTGGGCTGGGTGTCGGCCGACTTGACCCAGGCAACTGGCCGCGATGCGGCGCTGGCGGCGTGCCCGCATCCGGACATCCTCGTCAATAACGCCGACGGCCCGCTGCCCGGCGATTTTCGTGATTGGTCCCGGGACGATTGGATCGCGGCGCTGGACGCCATGATGCTGGGCCCCATCGACATGATCCGGCGCGTGGTGGACGGCATGGTCGAGCGCCGTTTTGGCCGCATCGTCAATATCGTGTCGCGCAGCGTCAAGGCGCCGCATGCGGAACTTGGCCTGTCCAACGGCGCGCGTTCGGGGCTGATCGGTTTCGTGGGTGGCCTGGCGCGCCAGACCGTGCGGCACAACGTCACCATCAACAACCTGCTGCCAGGCGCCTTCGCCACGGATGCACAGATTCGCCACATCCAGGGCATGCTGGACGAGGCTGGCGGCAAGACGTTCGAGCAACTGTGGGACGAACGCGCGCGCAGCAACCCGGCAGGGCGTTACGGGCAGCCCGAGGAAGTGGGCGCGCTGTGCGCGTATCTGTGCTCGGCGCAGGCCGGCTATATGACCGCACAAAGCGTGCTGATCGATGGCGGCGGCTACCCCGGCACGTACTAGGCGCAAGCGGGGTCTCGCGCTGGACGCGCGCGGGACTAACAGGCAAGATTGGCACCCATGCCGTTCGAGAAAAAGCCCATGGACCAGACCGACATCAAGATATTGGGGTTGCTGCAAAAGGACGCCACGTGCTCGGTCGCGGAAATCGCCGAACAGGTGAATCTGTCGGTCACACCATGCTGGCGGCGAATTCAGAAGCTCAAGGACGACGGGGTCATTGCGCGCAACGCCATCTTGCTGGACCCGCGCGCGCTGGGGTTGAACCTGACCGTTTTTGTCTCGATCAAGACCAGCCAGCACAACGAAAAATGGACGCAAAGCCTGATCAACGCAGTCATGGCGTTGCCCAATGTCGTTGAATTTCACCGCATGGCGGGCGACATCGACTACCTGCTCAAGGTTGTGGTCGAGGACATGGCGGCGTATGACCGCTTCTACCGCCGGCTGATCGGCGCCGTGGACTTGCTGGACGTCAGCGCCAGCTTCTCGATGGAAATCATCAAAAGCACCACCGAATTACCGCTGGACGCGGTGTAGCGACGCGTCGCGCAAATTTTTTTCATTGCGGGCAGTCGAGGCGGATGCAAATTTCTTTCGGCGCGTTGCAAAACGCCTATCTCGCAATTCTTTTGCGCGGCCGTCGGCGTAGGATATCGCTCATTCCCTGCTGGGGAATGAATCGGGATATCAGAGGACCCTATGTCGTTCGCAGTACCCGCCGGCTGTGCCGGTCTGGAAAAAACGCGGCAAGCGCTATCGGTGGACGACCTGTTGGCCGGCTGGAACGGCGTCGACGACTTGTGGGTGTTCGCCTACGGTTCCCTGATCTGGCATCCCGGCTTTGCGTGGCGCGAACGCCGCCTGGCAACCGTGCGCGGCTATCACCGGTCCTTGTGCCTGTGGTCGCGCGATCATCGTGGTTCTCCTGACAACCCGGGGCTGGTGTTCGGCTTGAACCGGGGCGGTTGCTGCCGGGGCGTGGCGTATCAAATCGCCGCCGCCGATGTGCCCGACGTGTTCCAGGCGCTGTGGCGCCGCGAGATGGTGACGGGCGCCTATACGCCCCGCTGGCTGACTTGCCACACCGAATCCGCGCCGGTGCGCGGGCTGGTATTCCTGCTGAATCGCGCCTGCGACGAATATGCCGCCGATCTTTGCGACGATCGCCTGATCGCGTCCGTGCGCAGTGCCGTGGGGCACTCGGGGCCTTGCCTGGATTACGTGGTGGAAACCGAACGCGCGTTGCGCGCCCACGGGATCGACGACTGGCGGCTGGGCGATCTGGTGCGCAGGCTGGGCCAGGCGTTTTAAGCTTGCGCGTGGCGCCCTAGAAGTGCCAGCGTCCGAACATATACAGCACGTTGCCCGCGCCGGACGCGCCGGGGATATAGGTCGCGTAGAACATCGCGTCTTTGTAGCCCGCGCCCACCAGCGGCAGGATGCCCGGAAACGGCACGTAGCCCATGATGTCGTGCCGCGCGGTCAGGAAGACGGTATAGCCCGCGCCCAACCGGAAGTTCTCGCTGACCTGTCCAATTTTCAGGAAGCCATAGCCGGCGATGGGCTCGACCTTGCTGTGCGAATCCAGAAACGCCATGGCGTACAGGCCCTGCCAGTCGCCGTCTTCGTCGTAGATGCTGCGGCCATAGCCGCCGCCCCATGCCAGCTCGTTGAAGCTGTCGATTTTTTCTTTGCTGTACGTGGCGCGGTTGTGCCAGGCGTAGCCGGAAACGTAGAGGTCGTGGCCGCCTTCGGTCCAGATCTGGTCCAGGCGATTGCAAGCGGATTGCGCCCACGAGGGCAGGCCTTCACAGGCCTGCGCGGCGGCGGTGAAAGTCGAGAGCAGCAGACAGAGAATCGCTGCCCGAAATTTGGCGTTCATTGCGGGTAAATAGGGGTAAAGATGACAATTCGATGACTGTACATGTAGTCATCGCTGCATCCCTGTCAGATGGCTGTCATGCATCGGCGTGCGTAGCCACCGCCCCAGGAAGGGGGCGGCACACCAGCGCAAAAACAAGAATTTTCTGTGGTGGCCGAGCTACAGCAAGAAGATCGTGGCCAAGCCCAGAAAGATGAAGAAGCCCAATGAATCGGTGGCGAACGTCAGCAGCACCGACGACCCCATTGCAGGGTCCTTGCCGAACCGCGCGCGCACCATCGGCACCAGCACGCCCACCGATGCACCGACCAGCATGTTGCAGATCATCGCCGCCATCATCACCAGCGCGATCGACAGCGAATGCGAGATGACCCAGGCGAACAGCGCCGCCACCAGGCTGCCGCACAGGCCGACCAGCAACGTCACGAAAAGCTCACGCTTGACCAGCTGCCACAGGTTGCGCCCGGTGATCCGGCCCATGGCCAGCGCCCGGATGATCAGCGTCATGGTCTGGTTGCCGGAGTTGCCGCCGATACCCGCAACGATCGACATCAGAAACGCCAGGATCACGATCTGGCTGACCGTGCCTTCGAATTGGGATGCCACGAAAGACGCCGTGGCGGCGGTACAGAGGTTGAACAGCAGCCAGGGCGCGCGGTTGCGCAGCGCGGTGGTGACGGGCGCGAAGATGTCTTCTTCTTGCAGACCGGCACGCGACAGCGCTTGTTCTTGCGAGTCTTCACGCATCACGTCCACGACGTCCGCAATGGTGACGCGGCCGATCAGGCGGCCCTGGTCGTCCATTACCGGCGCGGACACCAGGTCGTAGCGTTCGAACGCGCCGGCGGCGTCGGCGTCGGAATCCAGCGGGTTCAGCGCCAGAAAGTCCGAGTTCATGACGGCGCGCACTTCCGTCTCGGGTTCGCTGACCAACAGGCGCGACAAGGGCAGAATGCCTTGCAGCTTGTCCTGGCGGTCCACGACGAAGATCTGGTCGGTGTGATCGGGTAGCTCGTGCAGGCGGCGCAGGTAGCGCAGCACCACTTCCAGCGTAACGTCCTCGCGCACACGGACCATTTCGAAGTCCATGATCGCGCCCACGCTGTCTTCCGGATAGCCCATGGCTTCCAGCAGCTGCGCACGTTCTTCTTCGGTCAGGCCCTTTTGCACTTCGGCCACCACGTCGGGCGGCAGGTCGGGCGCCAGGTCCGCCAACTCGTCGGCGTCCATGTTGCCGGTGGCGGCAACCAGGTCCTGGCGGTCCATCGCTTCGATCAGCGATTCGCGCACCCAGTCTTCGACTTCCAGCAGCACGTCGGCGTCGTGCTCGGGGCTGACCAGCTTCCAGATGGCCTGGCGTTCGTCCTTGGGCAGCGATTCCAGGATGAAGGCGATGTCGGCCGGGTGCAGGCCGTCAAGCAGCGTCTTGAGTTCGGCTTCGTGCTGGCGGTGGACCAGGTCTTCGACCAGCGGCGCCTTGGCATCGCCTTCTTCCTGGCGATGCACCAGGTCGGCCACCAACTGCTGGCGGCGCAGGCGTTCCTGCACTTCGGCCAGGGCGGTCTGGGCGTCTTCCGGGTCGAGGCGGCGGGGCGTCGCGGGCGGTTTCTGCGCGGCGGCGGACTGCGTCATGCGTTACGGCTCAAAGAGAAGGTAGGGGGCGGCTGCGCCGCGCTTCGTCGGTGGCGACGTAGGTCAGCGTGGCCTCGGTGACCTTGACGACTTCAGCGTCCAGGCGTTGGCGCTGCGCGTAGACCTCGACGGACACGGTGACCGAAGTGGTGCCGGTCTTGACGATGGCCGCGTAAAAGCTGAGCAGGTCGCCCACGAAGACGGGCTCTTTGAACTGGAAGGCGTTGACCGCCACGGTGGCGACCCGGCCGGCGGCGCGGCGCGCGGCGGGAATCGAGCCGGCGATGTCCACCTGGGCCATGATCCATCCGCCAAAAACGTCCCCGTGGATATTTGCGTCGGCCGGCATCGGCATGACGCGCAATACCGCGTCGCGATTGGCGGGCAAAGTCGTAAACGGGGTTTTCGGGCTGGAGGTCATGCGGCCGACTCCAATGCATGGGAACCAGCCGATTATGCAGGAAAAACGAGACAGCGGCGTGCGCGGCGCAGGCCGTCGCGGCGCTTTGCCGCGACGGCCTGAAAATCAGGTCGCCAACTTCACGATGCCGTAGCCGCCAACCAACAGCCAGGCATACAGAATGAGGCCCAGGGCCATCACGCGGGGGCCCGCCTTCTTGATCTGGGCAAAGCGCGTTTCGATGCCCAGGGCGGTCATGGCCATGGTCAGCGCAAAGATGTCCAGGCGGCGGATGGCGGCGATGGCGTCGGCGGGGATGATGTTCAGCGAATTGATGATGGCCAGCACCAGGAAGCCGACGGCGAACCACGGAATGGGCAGCTTGCCGCCCTTGGCCTGGCCGCCCGACTGGCTGGCCGCGCTGCGCAGATACATGCCCAACACCAGCAGCACCGGCACCAGCAGCGCCACGCGGGTCATCTTGACGATGGTGGCGACTTCGGTGGTGGCCGGGTCGATATTGCTGGCCGCGCCCACCACTTGCGCCACTTCGTGGATGGTGCCCCCGATATAGATGCCCAGCGCCTGCGTGTCCAGGCCGAGCCAGCCCGCGTGATAAAGAATCGGATACAGGAACATGGAGAGCGTGCCGAAAAGCACGACCGTGGCCACGGCGACCGCGCTTTTGTGGGGCGCCGCCCGCAGCGTGGGTTCGAACGCCAGCACCGCCGCCGCGCCGCAAATGGCGCTGCCGGCGGCGGTCAGCATGGCGGTGTCGCGGTCCAGGCCCAGCAGGCGTTGCCCCACGACCGTGCCAATTACCAACGTGCCCAGAACTACCGCGACCGACACGGCCAGGCCGGGCAGGCCCACGGCGGCGATCTGCTGGATGCTGATGTTCAGGCCGTAGAACGCCACGGCGATGCGCAACAGGCGGCGCGCCGTGAAGTTCACGCCCACGCCCCAGTCCGCCGGCATGGTGCCGCGCAGGAAATTGCCATACAGCATGCCGCAGACGATGCCCACGACCAGCGGCGAAAAACCCAGCTGGCGAATGGCGGGCAAGTCCGCCAGTTGCATCACGGCAGCCGCCATCAGGCCGACGAACAACACGCCGTTGAGCTTATCGCGCCAGGGTGTGGCGGTGGCCGGGGCGGCTGCGGCGGGTGCCGCCGAGGCGGGCAGGGGAACGGCGGTGCTGGAAGAGGTGCTCATGACGGGCCTTTGCGGCATATCTAAATAACTAGACGAAATATTAAGTCGCGGGTCGTTATTTGAAAAATCTTCAATTCGGATATGTAATATCGGAAATACTGATAATAAGCACCGCAATCCATGACCCCTGACCAGCTCCTCACATTCGCCTGCGTGGCCGATACCGGCAACATCAGCCGCGCGGCGCAGGTGCTGAATTTGTCTCAGCCGGCCGTATCCGGGCAGTTGCGTGCGCTACAAGATTGGTTTGGCGAACCGCTGTACCGGCGCAGCGGCCATGGCATTGCGCTGACCGAGGCCGGCGAGCGTCTGGCCGAACAGGCACGGCAGCTGCGGCAGGTGTACCGGCAGGCGCAGGCCGTGCGCGAATCGTGGCGCGGGCTGGAAACGGGTGCGTTGCGGCTGGGCGCCAGCACCACGCCCGCCAGCTATCTGCTGCCCCGGCTGGTGGCCGACTTCCGTTCCGCCTTTCCGGCGGTCAGCCTGCATCTGTCAGATGGCAATACCCGCGAAATTGTCGAGCGCTTGCCCGCGCTGGACCTGGCTTTTATTGAAGGGGATGTGCCCTCGGGGCTGCCCGCCGACACGGCCGTACATGCGTGGCGCCAGGACGAAGTGGTGGCGATCGTGCGCGCCGACCACGCGCTGGCGTCCAAGGGCGCGGTGACCTTGCGTGATCTGGCGGCGTCTGCCCTGGTCATGCGCGAGCCCGGGTCGGGCGTGCGTCGGCTGGTCGAGCGCGCCTTTGC
>NZ_LBHW02000045.1:0-42629 GCF_001005835.2 Achromobacter sp. LC458 | reverse complement strand
CCTGGCCTTGCGGCTGCGCAACACCACGGCTTTTTGCCGGGCTCGGATGGCGGAGGACGCCTTCCGCCTGCCTGTGCAAACGGTGGCCGCCGTGCTGCTTGCGTTTGTCTGGATGCGATGGCGCCAGATGCCCGAGATTTCATGGGGCGCATTTTCCGCACTGTTCGTCGTGCGCGCCAGCGTGGAGGGCACGGTGGGCGAAGCGTCGGCCCGCGTGCTGGGCGCCCTGATCGGCGTGGTGCTGGGGGTTTCGATGGTGCTGGCGGCGGACGCGGCGGGCGCCAGCCCGGTGTGGGCCATCGTGGTGGGGGTCGCTTGCGCGGCGTATCTGTCGATGCGCTGGCCCATGCTGAGCTACAGCCTGGTCACCGTCACGATCCTGACCGTCACGCCCGACGGCGACATCCTGGGCGGCGCGCTGGACAAGACGCTGGCCATTGCGGTGGGCTCGGCCTCGGGCATTCTGGCCGCGCTGGCCGTGTTGCCCTTGTCGGCACGGTACAGCGCGCGCTGGAATCTGGCCGCGTCCATTGACGCCTATGGCGACATGCTGGTCGATTGGGCGGCGGCGTTCAATGAAGCGCGGCAACGCCCACGCCTGCATGACCGGCCCATCATGGAACGGGCGCGTTGGCGCGCGCGCGACATGGTGACCCAGGCCGGCGCGTTTCCGCTGGACAAGCTCGGTTCACAACTGTCCGTCTATCAATTGAATGAACGCATTGAAGGCTTGTGGCGCACCGCCCCGATCATGGAGCGGGCGGGAAGCTTCGTGTTGTCCGAACGAACTTGCCACGCCCTGGGGCCGGCGCTGCACGACGTGGCCGCCGCGCTCAAAGAACAGATCGGCTGCCTGACGGAAGCGCTGCGCGAGAAAGCCTACACGCAACCGTGCCACGTCCCCGCGTCGGCCTTGTCGGCGCTGGATGCAGCCATCGAAGAGGCGTTGCATTGGCCAGATTGCGACGCCGACGAGAAGCAGGCGATCGGCGTCATCCGGTGGATCTGGCAGGAAGTGGCCCGGGAAGTGGAGGACCTGGCCGGCTATCTGCAGGAAGGACGTTCTGAGGCAGGAGGCCATGACGCAGGAGGCCATGACGCGGGAGGCCATGACGCGGGTGGCCACAACGCAGGACGCCAAAACGCAGGAGGCCCCGACGGGCCTACTGCGTGACGGTCTTGGCGGGCGGCGCGGCGGGCGCGCCGCTGGCCGCCGTGGTGGTCGTGGGGGACGTGGGCGTGGCGGTGCGCGAGGCCTGCGTCGGCATGCGTTCCACCGTCAGCGCGGCGGGATCGCTGGGCGACGGGCGCACCACCACCGTGTTGGTCGCGGCGGGCGTGCCCAGGTTGGGCAGGTCGGCCGGACGCGCGGTGGCCATGGTGGCAAAGGGGCCACCGCCATTGCCCGGCACCCCGTCCAGCGTCAGCCGGTCCGCCCACACGCCGTCGCGGCGCGACAGCACCTGATAGCGTTGTGGGCCGCCGGCGCTGCGGGCCACGATGTACACGGCGCCGTCGATGACATTGAGCGCGGGCGGCGAGGCGGCGTCGGCGTCCAGGCGCGTGGGCTTGCCGTGTTCCACCAGCCACAGCGGCCCGCCGGAACGTTCCAGCAGCGCCAGGATGACGTTGCCCTTGGCATCGGCATGCAGGGCCGGGCGGCCGATGAAGGGCACGCCCAGGTCGGCGGGCGCGCTCCAGTCCATATCCATGTCGGTGGTGTCGCCGGCTTCGATCAGCTTGGTCAGGTGGTTGTTGCCGCGCTGGCGGAAATACAGCTCGACGCGGTCTTCGTGGTTGCGGATTGCGGCCAGGCCACCGGCCGCCACGGGCGCGGGCACGTGGCGCCATGCCTGCCATTCGGGGCGCTTGCCTTTGTCGGCGGGCAGCTGGCGGGTGTAGAAAAGTTTGCCTTCGGAAGTATTGGCGAAGATCACGTAGCGGCCATCGGCCCCGCGCGCGGCGGCTGGCGCGCCGGTGGCGCCGTCCAGCGCGGGCAGGTCTTGCCAGGGGCTCCAGCTGCCGTCGATGCCCGACGGTGCAATCCAGTGCAGCAGGCCGTCATAGCCCAGGGCCACGGCAGCGGCTTCGCCACGCGGCGCCACGGCGGGAATCTGCGTCACGCGCAGGCCGCCCAGCGCTTGCCAGCCTTGCCACGTGCCGTCGTGGCGTTGCTTGTTGGCCCACACGCCGCCCAGCGGATCGCGCGCCATCAGGCCGGCCGTGCCGTCGGCATGCGTAAACGATACCAACGGGCCGGTGGTGCGGCCGCCCAGGCTTTGCCAGCGGCGCTGGCCCGAATCCCAGCGGTTGACGGCGGCGTTGGTTTCGCCCGCCGCAAAGACCACCAGGCCACCGCGCCCGTCCGGATACAACTGTGGCGCGATGTCCTGGCGCGATACGTAATAGGCGCGCTGCACCCAGGCGGCGGCGGGGCCGGCCGGTTCCTTGCAGCCGCTGGGGCCGGCGCAGTAGTGGTAGTCGTTCCAGGCGTAGTGCTGGAAGATCACCGACTTGCTGGCGATTTCGGATTCGGTCAGGTTGGTGGCGCGTTCCTGGCTGGGGTAGTCGATGTAGCCGGTTTCGGCGTAGTTGCCGGGCACGCGCAACATGGCTTCGCGCGCCAGCCGCGCGCTGGCGATGTGGTCGGGGTGGCCATGGCCGGCGCAGCGCCAGCACAGCTGCGTGTACGGCACGGTGATGGTGTCGTCCAGGTGGCGCACGGTGGTCGGGCCGTATTGGCGGATGAGTTCAGCCAACGTGTCAATCAGCTGTTCGCGCGTGTACGTCTCGGGGTAGGGGCCCAGCGTGTCGACGCTTTGGCCCGGTTCGGATTCCGTGCGGCTAAGCGGGGTCAGGCTGCCCCAGCCCTTGCCCAGCCACGGGTCCTTCAGGCGCATGTGCCACAGCTGCACGCGCGGATTGTCCTGCAAGGTAAAGCGCGCGATCTGGCGGCTTGCCGCGATGCCGGTATCGGCTTTCCAGACGTCCGGTTTGTGCGCCATGTAGGCGTAGGCGGCGCGCACGCCGCGCTCGCGGCCCAGCATGTAGGTATCGCCTTCGCCCGCGTCGCTGGCGGTCAGGTAGACCACGCGCACGCAGCCGCCCGCTTCAACGTTGGAGGCAATGTCCGGGTTCATGAACAGCAGGTCGTCGTCCAGATGCGCGACGAACGCCAGGTCCTTGATGCCGTGACACTCTGCCAGCGTGGGCGGAGCGGCCAATGCGGGAAGGCAAGTGAGGGTGGCGGCCAAAGCGGCGGCCGTGCAGCAAAGCGCCCGGCGTAGCGGGCGCAGCATGTCCATCAAGGCGGGCATAGAAGGGCGCGGCCAAGGGGCCGCGCGGCAAGAAGCTTAGGTTGGAAGAAAGACTGCAAAAACTCGGGCTGCAAAAACAGCTCGGAAAAGTATACCGGCGCGCGTGCAGGCGTCCATGCCTCTGGCCGTACAGAGTGTTGGATAGGGTGTCAGACTGCAATTTACCGCCGGGCTGGGTGGAGAACCGTCACCTAATTACGCTGCCACTGTCCCCATTCAGGATCCAGTCGGGCAGGCGCGCCGTTCACCCACACCTGCTCGTCGTCCAGGCCCGTTGCCGCCTGCGGGGCGACGTCGAACGCGATGCCCAGCGCGCTTGCTATGCAGGGCGCTTCAACGGGCAATTCCCAGGTAAGGAACCACTGCGACAGGTCGGCATCGGCGGGAAAGTCCCGGGCGTCAAAGCGATGGCCGTCGCGCGGCACAACGGCATGTGGTTGGCAGGTGTCGAAGACGATGGCGGTGCCGCGTGTCAGGGGGATGCGCTGGCCGGAATGCGGGAAATGCACGTCCAGCCCCTTGTCTTCGCTTACGAAAAGGTTGCAAAAGGCCGCGCCGGCATATTGCCCGCCGTCATGGTGGTAGCGGGCGCCGCGGCAGGCCATCAGCGCCATGTCGCTGTCGGCCAGCACGTTGTCCAGGCCTGCGTCGCGCGTCCAGGCGTGCATGGCCTGCACGCAGCGCTTGTAGTCGGGCCAGCGGCGTTGCGCGCGGGCCAGCGGCAGGGGTTCGACATCGCCGGGCTCCAGCATCAGGCGTGTGGTGATTTCGCGTTGCCAGTCGGCGACGACGTGTGGGGCGGGGGCGGGAATGTCCAGGGTGGCGCGCAGCACCGTCGGGCTGACGCTGCGGCTGCGGATGGCGTCGCCGCTGAAATAAAAGGCGGTCAGCAGATCGGTCATATCGTTCAGCCCCCGCGATGCTCGTACGCGGCCTGCGTGGCCTCGCCATCCACCGTGGCGGCGCGCGCGCGTTCCATCAGGTGCTGCTTCAGCCGCGCCAGCGCGTCCGGCGTCCAGCCCGGCACGCCCGTCACCGCCAGCCACGCATCCACGTAGTGCTGCGGTGCGTAGACGTGGCCGTAACCGATGGGCGTCTCGGTGCTGACCGACATATCCAGCGCCAGCTGCAACATCGTCACCACCGGCACCCAGCGCAGCTGCGGCGATACGTCGGGGCCGTAGGGGGGCTCCATCCATGCGGGGCGGCGGTACAGGTCGCGAAAGTCGAAAAACGTGATGGCGTCGCTGGCGTACTGCAAGAACACAATGCGCATCGGGCCCCATGGCGCATCGGCGGGCACGGGCGAACCGTGCTGGTTCATGAAGCGCACGAAAGCGCCGCCGCGCAGTTGCGGCAACCACGCGGGAGAGCCCGGGTTGCGCGCGTCGGTAATGGCGCGCCACACCCGGCTTTCAAACGGTGGACCGCTCCAGAGGGCGCCCTGGATCGGGTCGCCGATCATCTCGAACAGTTCGGCCGACCGCGCGGAATTCAGCGCGCCCAGGCTTAAGCCGTGCAGATAGAGCTTGGGCCGCTTGTCTTTCGGCAGCGTGGTCCAGTAGCCGTAGACCTCGGCGAACAGCGCGCGCGCCGCCTCTGATCCGTACTCGGGCTGGGCCAGCAAGGATAGTGGGCTGGACAGGTAGGAATACTGCAATGCCACGCTGGCCACGTCGCCATGCAGCAGGTATTCCAGCGCGTCCATCGCGGCCGGGTCGATCCACCCCGTGCCGGTGGGCGTCACCACCACCAGCGCCGACCGTTCAAACGCGCCCACGCGCTTCATCTCGGCCAGCGCCAGCTTGGCGCGGGCGGCCGGCGTGTCGGCGCCGGGCAAGCCGACGTAGACGCGGATCGGTTCCAGCGCGTCATGCCCGGTTTGCGCGCGGATGTCCTGCGCGCTGGCGCCGGATGCAATGAATTCGCGGCCGGCGCGGCCGAGTTGTTGCCAGGCGATCAGGGAATCGGGGCTGCCCGTTTTGCCGGGGGCGGTGGGACGCGGGCGCTCGGGTTCAAGCAGCGCATCGTATTCGCGGAACGAGGCGTCCAGCACATGCAGCGCCGCCCGAAAGAACACGTTGTTGGCCAGCGACCAGAAGATCAGGATGGCGATTGCGGCGCCCGTCACGTTGGCCACACGGCGGGGCACGACGCGGCGCACCCGCGCGGCCACCCACCGCGTCACCAGCTTGAACAAGCGGCCCAGCGCCAACAGCACGGCGAAGGTGGCCAACGCGGTAAGGCTGACCTTGAAGGGATGCGCGCTGGGCACGGGCGGCATTTCCATCAGCGCGCGGATCGTGTTCTGCCAGTCGGCCGCGCGCCACAGAAAGGCCAGCAGCACCGCCGCGCACACCAGCGTGATCGTGCCGTTGACGATGCGCGCCGCGCGCCCACGGGGCTCGGGCAGTTCCAGGTAAGCCCACAGCCAATGCCACAACACGCCCAGCCCGTAGCCGGCGGCCAGGCAGGTGCCGCCCAGCACGCCCTGGGTCAGGTAGGTGCGCGGCACCAGCGTGGGCGTCAGCGACGCGGCGAAGAACAGCGTGCCCAGCAGCAGACCCACGCCCGACAGCGATTCCAGATGCGACTGGAAAAAAGCCTGTAGGCGGCGGTGCGGGCCTTGCGGCATGGTGGGGTCTCCGTGGGGGCGGCCCCTTAGAGGGGGCGGCCCTTATTATGCAAGCGGAACCGGGGCCGGGGCCACGCCCGGCGCGGTGCGACGAAAATTGTTTTTCATCTGACGGACGGCAGCGCCCACGGCCATGCCGGATCGGTTTAAAACCAATACAGTGTTCCACGGGCCGGCGGCGTCATGGCCGCAAGCGCCTTCGGAATGGACCCAAGACGAATCAATAACACTGGAGACGGGATGGACACGGTAAGCAAACAGGGCGCCGGCGTGCGCGAACAAGTCAGCGCAACGGAATGGCAGGTCCGCACAGACCTCGCGGCCCTGTATCGGCTGGTGGCGCTATTTGGCTGGGACGATCTGATCTTCACGCACATCACCGCCAAGGTGCCTGGCACCGAGCACTTCCTGATCAATCCCTACGGCATGATGTTCGACGAGATCACGGCGTCCAGCCTGGTCAAGATCGACCTGCACGGCAACAAGGTGATGGATTCGGAATACGACATCAACCCGGCCGGCTTCACCATCCACAGCTGTATCCATGCGGCCCGCAAGGACGCGATGTGCGTGCTGCACACGCACTCCATCAACGGCGTGGCCGTGTCGGCGCAAAAAGACGGCCTGCTGCCCTTGTCGCAATTTGCCTTCATCGCGCTGCGCTCGCTGAGCTATCACGACTACGAAGGGCTGGCGCTGAACCCCGAAGAACAACCGCGCCTGGTGCGCGACCTGGGCAGCAACAATTACCTGATCCTGCGCAACCACGGCTTGTTGACGGTGGGCCAGACCATGGCCGAGGCGTTCCAGGCCATGCACCGCCTGGAAGCCGCCTGCATGGCGCAGGTGCGGGCGCAGGCCGGCGGCGGCGAATTGATCTTCATCCCGCCCGAGGTCCTGGCGCGCGCCGCCGTTGAATCGCCCGCGGACCGTGCCTACAAGGCCTCGTTGGCCTGGCCGGGCCTGTTGCGTCGGCTGGATCGACGCAACCCCGGCTACGCGGAATAGGTCTGTCTGGTTTGTCCGCCGTGCCCGGCCCGTCCGCGCACGGCCCATTCACCATAAGGAGCCTTGATGAAGCTGACTTCGATGAAGCGCATCCCGACCCTGATGCTGGGCGCCGCCGTGCTGGCGTTGTCCGCCCAGGTCGTCGCCGAGCCGGTCACCTACGACATCGACCCCTCGCACACCTATCCCAGCTTTGAGGCCGACCACTTCGGCGGCCTGTCCACGTGGCGCGGCAAATTCAACAAGTCCCAAGGCGTGGTGGTGCTGGACCGCCAGGCCCGCACCGGCACCGTCGAGGTCACCGTCGACATCAACTCGGTGGACTTCGGCCACGACGAGATGAACAAGCACGCGCTGGCGCCCGACATCTTCGACGCCGCCCGCTACCCCACCGCCACCTTCAAGGGCAAATTCACCAAGTTCGACGGCGACCGCCCCGAAGAGGCCACCGGCGACCTGACGCTGCGCGGCGTGACCCGCCGCGTCAAGCTGGACATCGACGACTTCAAGTGCATCCAGCACCCCATGGAAAAGCGCGAGGTCTGCGGCGCGGACGCCTCCACCGAATTCAGCCGCAAGGATTTCGGCCTGGACTTCGGCCTGGACATGGGCTTTAAGCCCGAAGTGGAACTGAAGATCCAGGTCGAGGCGGGGCGTCGGGGGTAGGGGCGGATCCTGGCGCGTCCTATCGTAGATATGTAAGTCATAGCCGACATTTTTGCCAAATTTTCAGAAAAAGTCGGCTTTGGCTTACATTTGTGGGCCGGATCGGTGTACGGTATCGCAACTACCCCAGGCGTTAAAGCCAAGGAATGTTGCGTATGCCGTACTTCCCCACCGCCGTCCTTCCCGCAGAGTTTGGCGAGAGTTTCCAGCGTGAACGCAAGCAGCGAAAAATAAGCCAGGCCACCTAGGCGGAACGCGCCGGGCTGTCACGCCACCTCATCATTCAGATTGAAAAAGGCGAAAACGTCGGCCTGCACTTCATCCTGCGCGCCCTTGCGGTTATGAATATGGGCCTGCGCATCGATACCGCCGGCATCAATTACGACGACGTGGGGCGCCTGGACGATGAGTAAAGCCTGCTGGCCCTGACGGGCAGCAACCAGATCGGGCGGTTGCGCTATCGAGAACCCGGAAGTCAGGCGCAGCGCCTTCAGGCCGAGGTCGGGTTGAAGACGCTGCTGTCCAGTGGCGCCAGTGTCGAGCTTTTTGACCACCTGGTCAGCGCCTACCTGACCTCGGGCATTTCAGGCTTTCAACCCAAGGTGTTGATGCCGGACGCGGACGAACTGGATGCCAAGCCGATCATCGACAAGTCCACGACCTTCACGCCGAACCTTATCGTCAAGGCCGCAGGCGAGGACTATCCCTTTCTGGCGCAGAACGAATTCCTCTGCATGACCGTCGCGAAGCAAGCGGGAATTCGCGTGCCCGAGTTCTGGCTGTCGGATGATGGCTCGCTATTCGTGATGCGCCGCTTTGACCTGGACGGGGGCGACCAGCTGGGTTTTGAAGACATGGCCGTGTTGTTGCGCAAGACCGCCAAGGAAAAGTACCTGAGCGCTTACGAGACCATCGCGCAGATGATCGGCCTGCTGTGCGGCGCTAATCGCGTTGAAAGCCTGGCCCGGTACTTCGAATACGTGGCGCTATCGGTGCTGCTGCGCAATGGCGACGCGCATCTGAAAAATTTCGGTCTGCTGTACCGGCATCCGGGCGCGGCGCCAGCCGCCCTGGCGCCGCTGTTCGACGTGGTGACGACCAGCGTGTACGAGATCGATGACCCGCAATCCGGCCGCAAGCTGTCTGACCGGACGCTGGCGCTCAAGCTGAACAAAAGCCGCGAGTATCCCAGCAGGAAAACGCTGCTTCAGTTTGGCCGCACGGTGTGTGGCGTTGCCAGGCCGGAAACGGTTATCGACCGGATTGCCACGGCCATGCACGAGGTGCTGGAAGATGAAAAGCACCGCGTCGACGCCGATTTCCTGGCCAGGATGCGGGCCGAATGGGAGCAGGGCAGCGATTCCGTGCAAGCGCCTGTCTACTTCCAGGGCAAGCCCGGCGCGTGACGTCCCAGCCGGCCTACTCGGCCACTTCCGGCTCGACCAGCCGGGCCAGTTGCAGCAGGGATTCCTGCCAGCCCAGGTAGCACATTTCGGTGGGGATGGCGGCCGGGATGCCGCTTTGCTCGATGGTGATTTCCGTGCCGCACGACACCTTGCGCAGCTGGATGGTCGTCATCATTTCGCCGGGCATGCCGGGGTCGTCGAAGCGGTCGGAATAGCGCAGCCTTTCGCCAGGGACCAGTTCCAGGTATTCGCCGCCGAACGCATGGATCTGGTTCGATCCAAAATTGCGGAACGACATCTTGTAGGTGCCGCCTACCTTTGCGTCCAGTTGGTGGACCTGGCAGGTAAAGCCGTACGGGGGCAGCCATTTGGCGACGGCGTCGGCCTCCAGGAAGGCGCGGTAGATGCGGTCGGGGTTGGCGCGCAGGACGCGATGGAAATTCACGGTGCCGGTAGTCATGGTGGATCGCCTTGAGAAGAGTGGGTCGTACTGATACGACGAACCGGCCGCGCCAACATCGACGGGGATCTTCCTAGGAAAAACCCTGAGAACGCAACCGGTCCACATACGCCGACAAGGCTTGCGCGTGGCGCTCGTCCGCGCGCAGGCCGACGTGGCCGTCCGCCCGCACCACCAGCAGCACGATCTTGTTCACACCCAGCTGGCGGGCGGTGTCGGGCGACAGGTAGGCGTCCACATTGGACACCTCGGCGTTGGCCGTCAGTGCAACAACCACTTCAATGATGGGGCCGTCCGACAGCGCCGCCGTGTCGCGGTGGACCTGCGCCAGCTCGTCTTGCGGTGTGGCGCTGCCCCCGATCAACAGCGCGGTGTGGCCCAGCCGCTTGGTGTAGTCGTGCAGCTTGCCCGCGCCGCCTGACGCGAATTCGACGGGCAGGTGGTCGGGCAGGCGTTGCCCGGGCGACACGCTGGGTTGCGCATCGCCCATGACGATGGGCGAGCCGGCGTAATCGATGTCCAGCTCTGCCTCGGCCACGGCTTCGTGATGGCGCGTGGCGGGGTCGGAGAACGCGGCGCGGATCGCGGCGTCGCGCTCGCGGCGGGCCTCGGGATCCATGACCATTTGGGCGTTTTCGGCGGCGTCGCCCGATGCCATGACCTGGTCCGCCACCGGCCGGCGCTCGGCGTGGTAGCTGTCCAGCAAGGCGTCCGAGCAATGCCCCTGGCAAACCAGCGCCAGCTTCCAGCCCAGGTTGTAGGCGTCCTGCATGCCGCTGTTCATGCCATGGCCCTGCGCGGGGCTGCACGTGTGCGCCGCGTCGCCGGCCAGCAGCGTGCGGCCCAGGCGAAAGCGCTGCGCGACCTTCGTGTGGCAATCAAAGCGGGTCGGGTGCGACACGCCTTCGAAGCGCGCGTCGGGCAGGTAACGGCGCAAGGTCTCCAGAGCGTCGTTCACCAGGTCCGACTGCGGCGAACCGGGCCGCAGATAGACGCGCCACCGACGCTCGGGCAGTGCGGTCAGGATCACGGGCGTCGGATCCAGGTAGGCGTAGTTGGCCTCGAACGAATCGGGCCATCCGGTGATGGCGGCGTCGAATACCGCCCAGGGCTGGTGGATGTCGTGCCCGTCCTGGCCGATACCCATCAGCGTGCGCACGGTGCTGTGGTGGCCATCACAGCCGACGACCCATTGGGTAAACACCTTGGACCGGACGCCGCCTTGCTCAAGGGTTGCCAGCACGCCGTCGGGGCGCTCTTGCAGCCCGACCAGCTGGGTGGCGCGAGTGACGCTGCCGCCCAGGGCTTGCAGATGGTCGGTCAGGATGGCTTCGGTGACTTCTTCCGAAATACCGATATTGAAGGGGTAGCGGCTGCCGCACAGCGCCAGATCGATGTCGCCCAGCACGTTGCCGGCGGCGTGGATGCGCGCGCGGCGCTGCTTGACGCCGGCATCCAGCAACGGCGCGGCGATGCCCAAAGCGTCCAGGATTTCGATGGTGCGAGGGTGGACCACGGTGGCGCGGTCCCAGTCCAGCGGCCGTTCGTGCGCGTCGATCAGCAGGCAATCGACGCCGCGTCGAAAAAGCTCCGAGGCGGTGAGCAGGCCGGCGGGGCCGGCGCCCACGATCAGAACGGTCGTCGCGATCATCAAGCTTTCCCCAGTCGGCCCGCGCCGCCCATGCGTGGGCGTCTGGCGAAATTAGAGCAAGCCGAGGGAAAGCGTCAATGAAAGCGGCCCTTGCCTGATGGGCGAGGGCCGGCTTACCGGTGCGTCGGTATCAGTACGCGCCCATGTAGTCGCGCTTGCCGACTTCGATGCCGTTGTGGCGCAGCAGGGCGTAGGCCGTGGTGACGTGGAAGAAGAACTGCGGCAGGCCGTAGTGCAGCAGGTAGGCGCTGCCCGACAGCTTCTTTTCCTTGGGCGTGCCCGGACGCAGCACGATTTCCAGCGAGGCGGCTTTCTCGAACTGATCCGGCGTGAACGCGCCGACGTGCGCCAGCGTCTTGTTGATCAACGCCTGCAGCTCGGCAAAGCTGGCTTCGCCTTCGGGCCAGGACGGCACCTCGGCGCCAGCCAGGCGCGAGGCGATGCCCTTGGCGAAGTCGCAGGCGATCTGCACTTGGCGCGACAGCGGGAACATGTCGGGGTACAGGCGGGCGCCCAGGTAGGCGGACGCGTCGATGTTCTTGGCCGTGGCGTGCGCTTCGGCTTTCTTCAGCACGTCCGACAGGGCGGACAGCATCTGCTTGATGACGGGAACGGAGGCGTCGTACAGGGGGTGGGTCATGGGGGCTCGCTTGAATAAGGGTAGGCGGGCGCGGGAAATTCCCTGCGCGGCTGCGGCAAGACTACCAGCAATTGATGGCGTTCGTTCCCGCTGGTGTTTTGTACTTTTAATGTATCCAGAATTCACTAAACCTGGGGTTTGTACGGGGTATATCTGCCGTTTTTCCTTGCGCTATAACCCTTTATGTATTTTTTATGTATTTTTTTACGGTTCGGGTGCAAATGAAAATCGCATTGTTGGGTTGTGGGGAAGTGGGCCATTGCTACGCCGAGGCGTGGCGGGCGGGCGGACACCAGATCGTGGGGATCTGTGAGCTAAGGCAAGACGCAGAGATGCAGCAGCGCGCCCAGGCGCATGGCGCCCCGTTGCATGCCACCCCCGGCGCGTGGCTGCAAGAGGCCGACATCGTCGCCTCGGCCGTGTTCGGCCACGCCGCGCTGGCCGTCGCCACGGCGGCTTTGCCGCACTTGCGCCAGGACGCGGCGTATGCCGACTTCACCACCGCCAGCTCGGGCGACATGCGCGCCGCGGCCCAGGTGGCGGCGCAGCACGGCGTGCCGTTCACCGACGTGGCCATCATGGGCGCCATCGCGTTGTTGGGCGCGCGCACGCCGCTGCTGTGCGCCGGCACGGGCGCTGAAAAAGTGGCGGCCTTTACCGCCGATTGCGGCGCGCCCGCACAAGCCATCGATGGCCAGGCAGGCGATGCCGTGCGCTTGAAATTGCTGCGCAGCATCCTGACCAAGGGCATGGAAAGCCTGGCCGTGGAATGCCTGGTCGCCGCCGAAAGCATGGGCCTGCGCGCCTCGTTGTACGACGTGCTGTCGGACATGGACCGCACGCCGCTCACCACGTTCGTCGATTCGTTCGTGCGTTCGCACGTGCTGCACGCGCCGCGCCGCCTGGCCGAAGTGCGCGAGGCCCGCGAACAACTGGTCGAAGCCGGCTTGCAACCGCTGGTGCTGGACGGCGTGGAACGCCTGTTCGCGCGCACGGCCAAGGGGATTGAAGCGGCGCGCGAGGCAGGCTCGTTCAACGTGCCCGATTCGGTCGACGCGCGTCTGGCCTGGCTGACGCCGCTGGCCCGGCAATCCTGATTTCTGACAAAGCGGCCCCGCAGAGGGCCGCTGGCATGAACAAAACCTGGAGAGGAAGACAATGACGTCCCTGAAGACTTTGCTGGCGGCCACGCTGCTTATCTCGTCGGCCGCCGCCGGCGCCGCCGACATGGGCACGGCCCCGATCACGCTGATTTCGCCCTTTCCGCCGGGTGGCGGCACCGACACACTGACCCGCATGATCGGGTCGGCCATCGCCCAGGACACCGGCTGGAACATCGTTGTGGAAAACAAGCCGGGCGCCGGCGGCAACCTGGCGCTGGACGCCACGGCGCGTGCCAAGCCCGACGGCCATACGTTGGTCATGGCGCAGACGGACAACATCGTGCTCAACCCGTGGCTGTACAACAAGCTTAGCTACGACACGTTCAAGGACTTCAAGCCGGTCGGCCTGGTGGCCTCGTCGCCCAGCGTGTTCGTGGTGGTGCCCGAGTCGCCCTACAAAACGCTGGACGATGTGGTGAAAGCCGCCAAGGCGCGGCCCGGCCAAATCTCGCTGGGCATACCCGGCATCGGCGGCAGCGGCGACTTGATCGGCCACCTGTGGCGCAAGGCCGCGGGCATGGAGCTGATGCACGTGCCGTATCGCGGCTGGTCGCAGGCGTTTCCGGATCTGGCCAGCGGCCGCATCGACCTCTACACCGGTTCGGTGGCTTCGTTGTTGCCGCAGATCCGGGGCGGCAAGGTGCGCGCGCTGGCGGTGGTGGCGGACGCGCGTTCGCCCGCCTTGCCCGACGTGCCGACCTTTGCCGAAAGCGGTTTCAAAACCATCAACCAGACCATCTGGTGGGGCTTGATGGCGCCGGGCAAGACGCCGGACGACGTCGTCGCCACGCTGAACCAGGCGCTGAACGCGTCGCAGGCCAAGCCGGAACTGGTGAAGAAGTTGGAAGACTCCGGCTACAGCGTCATGACGGGCACGCCCGCGGACCTGGCCAAGCGCCATCGCGCCGACCACGACGTCTTCGGCAAGGTCGTGCAGGAAGCCGGCATCCCGAAGCAATGAACCCCAACATCGAACGCAACAGGAGCACCCCATGATCGGCTTTGATATCCGCCCGCGCCAACGCGCGGTCAGCAGCGATTTCGTCGAGAAATTCCGCCACATCCCGGTGGCCAACATCAGCGATTGCATGTGGCGCATGACGGCGGGCGGCGCACGCCTGCGCCCCATGCATGACGGCACCTTGCTGGCCGGCCCGGCCGTGACGGTGCGCACGCGCCCCGGCGACAACCTTCTGGTGCACAAGGCATTGGATCTGGCCCAGCCGGGCGACGTGGTGGTGGTGGACGCGGGCGGCGACCTGACCAACGCCATCATCGGCGAAATCATGACGACCTACGCGCAGACGCGCGGGCTGGCCGGCATTGTGATCAACGGCGCCATTCGCGACTGCGGCACCATCCGGCGCGGCTCGTTTCCGGTGTACGCGGCGGGCGTCACGCATCGCGGGCCGTACAAGGACGGGCCGGGTGAAATCAACGTGGTGATCTCGCTGGACGGCATGACGATCGAGCCGGGCGATTTGATCCTGGGCGACGAAGACGGCCTGCTGGCGTTGCCCTACGACCAGGTGCCCGCGCTGTACGAGGCCGCCTCGGCCAAGCACGCGGTGGAAGAAAAGATGCTGGCCCAGATCGCCGCCGGCACGCTGGACACATCGTGGATCGACGCGCGCATGAAGGCGCAGGGCTGGAAGCCGTAGCGGGCAGCCGCCTTAGCCCCGGCCGATACCCAGGCGGCGCAGCAGCCGGTCCTTCAGCCCGCCCGCGTACGCCCAGGACAGCACCGCCAGCACCAGCATGGTCACCGTGAAGTACGCGCGCGCGGCCAGCGGCACGGGGTTGATCTGCGCGATGGTGCGCAGCGGCTCGTAGTTCGTGAAGTCGCTGGCGGCCAGCGTGCTGAACAGCAGCGCCAGCACCGGCCCCGTGAAATGCGGGCGGTCGCCGCGCGTGGGGTCATTGCCGCGCGACATCCACTGCATCAGGCGGAACAACTGCACCACGAGGGTGGCAAGCGGGATGGCGACCGCCAGCAGCAGGACAAAAAGGGCAACCAGGATCTGAGGCGAATTCATAAATATCGGTAATGCCCATCATGCGGCTGTTGCATCGGCCGGCGGCTTGCGCTGGCTGCGAAACAACAGGTGCGTGCTGGTCAGGTGAAAACGCATGGCGATGTCGGCGCAGGCCGCATCGCGCGCGCGCAAGGCGGCGATGATCTGGCGGTGGTGTTCCACGCTGCGCAGCATGTCGTCGTGCGTATAGAAATAGAACGAGCCGATGATGATCGGCATGTCCAGCAGGTTTTCCACCATCGTGCGCACGCGCGCCGATTGCGCAGCGTCCAGCAGCGCATGGTGAAAAAGGTTATTGCAATGCTGCACCCGCGCCACCTTGTCGGCATCGTCGGACAGGATGGCGTCCAGCATGCGCTGGTTGATCTGTTCAAGATGGTCGATCTGCTGCGGCGTGGCCCGTTCGGCGGCGCTGCGCGCGGCATAGGGTTCCAGCAGCAGGCGCAGTTCGAACGCTTCGTTGATGTCGCGATCCACCCAGCCCAGCACCTCGGCGCCGCGCCGGCCTTCGCGCTTGACCAGGCCATCGGCGACCAGCCGTTCGATGGCACTGCGCACCGGCGTGCGGCTGACGGAGAGTTCGGCCGCGATGTGTTCTTCGCGCAGCCGTTCGCCAGGCAGGAACACGCCGGACATCAGGCGTCGGCGCAGTTCTGCATAGACAAGATCGCGGGCGCTGGTCATGGTGAAGAAGGGGCTTTCCTGGGGGGCGCGAAGAGTTCCAGACTATACCCGAAGGCGACTTGAAAACAGCGTCTGCGAGGCGGCCGGCCACGTTGCCGCCCGCCGCCGTTTATGGCTGAATAAAGCCGTCCTGTTTCGATGAAGAGCGCACCGCCATGGGCCAGCACAATTTCCCCGCCCTGCCGCCGCAACCCGCCGAGATCGCCATTGGCTTGGCGGCCGCCGATATCCACCATCACCTTGTCACCGCGCCGGATGGCAAGCGCGTGTATCGCCTGTCGGTCTGGACGCCGCCGCTTGACCCGGCGCCGCCCACCGGCTACCCGCTGCTGCTGATGCTGGATGGCGCGGCGGTGTTCGACAGCTTGACGCGCACGCAGGCGGCATTGCCGCCCGGGCGGTCGCTGCAAGCGGTGGTGGTGGGTGTGGACCATGACGATGCCAAGCCGTTTGATCCCAAGGCCAATCTGGCGGCGCGGTCCTACGACTACACGCCGCCATCGCCCGGTGCGGACGCGCCACGCGGCGCGCCCAACAACCCCGACGCCGTGGGCTGGGCCAAGCGGGGCGGGGGCGCGGATCATTTCCTGGACCTGCTGCTGGAACAGGTGCTGCCGCTGGTGCAGGCGCGTTATCCCGTGGACCCGGGCAACCGCAATCTGTACGGCCATTCGTATGGCGGGCTGTTCGTGCTGCACGCGGCGCTGACGCGGCCGCAGGCGTTTCAGCGCTATGTGGCGGCCAGCCCGTCGATCTGGTGGAACGATCACACCATCCTGCAAGCGCTGGCATCGCCTGCGCCGGTACTGCCGGCCGGCATCGACGTAACGGTCATGGCCGGCGCCGAAGCCAAAGGCCAGGACGACGCGCCGGGCAGCCCCGAAAGCGTCGTGCGTGCCCTGTCGCGGATTACGCATGTGCGCGCAGACTTGCAGGTGTTTCCTGGCCTGGGGCACGGCGCGATGCTGCCCGCCTCGCTGGCGGCAACGCTGCAACGGTATGTCAGATAGCGCCCACGACAGCGGGTGTAGTGCTACACCGGCAGCACTACACCCGCTGGGCGAATGCGATCGTCAAGCTCACGCCGCGTCCCGCCGGCCCCAGCCCGGTTCCCCATTCGATTCGCGCGCCGTGCGCCTTGGCAATCTGCGCCACCAGCGACAAACCGATGCCGCTGCCGTGTTCCGCTGTGCCGGGCGGCCGGTAGAAGCGGTCGAACACGCGTTCGCGTTCGGCCGGTGCGATGCCCGGCCCGTCGTCCGACACGCTAAGGTAGGCGCCGCCCGCAACCAGCGGCCCGCAACGAATCTGAATGCGGCCGCCGGCCGGCGTATAGCGCAACGCGTTGTCCAGCAGGTTGCGCACCAGCACGCCCAGGGCGTCCACATTGCCCGGCACGGACACGGCTTCGGTGTCCAGGGCAATGCGCTGCTGGCGCGATGCGGCCGGCATTTCGCTGTCGCGCGCGATCATTTCCGCCAGCCGATCCAGCGGCACGGGTTCGATTGCGCTTTCGTCCTGCGCCTGCGTGCGCGCCTGTTCCAGTAACTGTTCGGCCAGCCGCGCCGTGCGCGTGGCCACCTGCCGCAATTGCCCGACCGCCTGCGCGCGCGCCGCCTCGCTTTCGCTGCGCAGCGCCAGTTCGGCATACGTGCTTAACGCCGCCAGCGGGGTGCGCAGCTCGTGCGCCGCGTCGGCCACGAAGCGGCGCTCGCGGTCCAAAGAGGCCGACAGACGTTGCAGCAGGTCGTTGATGGCGCCGACAAAGGGGCGCAATTCGCCCGGCATGCCGGCCGTGGGCACCGGCGTCAGATCCACGCCGGTGCGGTGCAGGATGGCGTCGCGCGCGTGGTCCACGGGCCGAAACGCGCGCCGGATCACCAGCCACGTCAGCGCCATCAGCGTCGGGAACAGCACGCTTAGAAACCACAGGCTGCTCCACATGCGGTCGGCGGTTTTCTGCCGCAGCTCTTTAACCGACTTGGCAAACTGCACCTGCACGCGGCCGTCGGCGTCCGACACCGCGTACGCGCGCCACGGTTCACCTTGCAGGATGATGTTGCGATAACCGTCTTGGTAGTCCGGCACCAAGGGCTCGGCGGGCGCCCAGGGCGATTGCAGGACCAGGCGCTTGTCGGCCAGCGACCACGCCTGGAAGTTGGCGGTTTCGCCGTCCATCCGGGCGGGCGCGGACAATTCAAAACGGTCTTCGCGCGACGGCTCCGCTTCCAGCAGGGTGGTGGGAATGGACACCAGCGCCTTTTGCGCGCCGTAGCGCAGGCCCTGGTCGAACATGCCGGTTTCAGCGCGCGTCTGCTGCACGTAGATCAGCGCAAACACGATCAACCCCGTGGCCAGCATGGCAAGCAACAGGGTGATGGCCACCCGTCGGCGCAGCGTCATCATGGCGCGGTGTCCGCCACGATGCGATAGCCCATGCCGTGCTGGGTTTCGATCAGCCCGTCGCCCAGCTTGCGCCGCAGCTGGTGGATGTACACCGCCACCGTGTTGCTTTCGATCGTGCCGCTGCTGCCGTACACCGCCGCTTCAAGCTGATCCCGGCTGACCGTGTGGCCCATGCGCTGCATCAGCGCCAGCAGCGTGTGGTATTCATGCGCGCTCAAGCTGACGTCGCGGCCGCCTTGCCTGACCCGGCGGCCGGCCGGTTCCAGCACCACATCGCGGCAGCGCAGCGCCGACACCACGCTGTTGCTGCTGCGCCGAAGCACCGCGCGCAGCCGGGCCTGCAGCTCGTCCAGCTGAAACGGCTTGACCAGGTAATCGTCGGCGCCCGCATCCAGGCCCTGGATGCGTTCACTGAGGCGGTCGCGCGCCGTGATGATCAGAACGGGGGTGGTGTCGAAACGGCCGCGCAACGTCTTGAGCAGCGCCAGGCCGCTGCCTTCAGGCAGGCCCAGGTCCAGCAGCACGGCGTGGTAGCCGTGGTCCACCAGCGCCAGTTGCGCGTCGGGCAGGGTGCGCACCCAGTGGACGCTGGCGCCGTCATCGGCCAGGCCCGCGTGCAGCGCGTCGCCCAGCATGGGGTCGTCTTCAACAAGCAGGATACGCAAACACACTCCAGACCGGGACCCGCGCCAGGCGGGCGGCGGGTCTTAAAGAAATTTTAAAAGTTGCAGAAGACAATTCGGGCCGATCCCGTGGGCGGCCGCCCGCGGCCAACGACACGAATGAAAAGGAAGCCCTGATGCGGATGGGTATAGTAGCAAGCGGCCTGATGGCGGGCGCGGTGCTTGGCGGGGCCGGCGTGGCCCAGGCGCAGGGCGCCAACGGCATAGGTTTAGGGGTCGGAGCCATACCGGTCTATGAAGGGTCCAGCGAATATCGCGCCTTGCCCGTGCCGCTGATCAACTACCACTCCGGCAACTTTTTCATCACGCCGCGCATGGGCTTGCCCGCGATGGGGCTGAAGACGTCGCTGGCCACCGACCTGGACGCGGGCGTCTTCGTGGGGCTGAGCCTGGGCCGCAAGGCGGACGACGCGGACCGCACCAAAGGGCTGGACGACATCAAGTTCCATGGCGCCTACGGCGCCTACGTGGAGTGGCGGCCGGGCCGGTATTCGCTGGGCGCCGGCTACAAGCAGGCGGCGCGCAGCGGCTATGGCGGCACGCTGGAACTGCGCGCCTCGTACGCAGCCTTGATGACCGAGCGGAACGTGGTGCAGGTCGGCGTCAGGACCGAATGGGCCAACCACGACGCCATGCAGACCTGGTTCGGCGTGACGTCCTCGCAAGCGGCGCGCAGCCGCGAAGGCTTGTCCACCTATTCGCCGTCGTCGGGCTTCAAGTCGGCGGCGCTGTACACCACCTGGACCTATCGCATCGACCCCAGCTGGAGCACCGTGTCCACCCTGGGCGTAAGCACCTTGCTGGGCGATGCGCGCGACAGCCCGCTGACCGAGCGCAAGACGAATATGTTTGGGTCGGTGGGCGTCATGTATCGCTTCTAAGGCGGGACGGCGGGACGGCGGGGCAGCGGGCTTGGGGGCAGCCGGCTTCCCGGCAGCGGGCGGCCGGGCAACGCGCAGCGCGCAACAAACAAGGCGCAACCCGCAGCGTTATTTTGTTCAAGAAAACGCACCGGGTGCCGGATACAATTTCCGCGCGAAATCCCGGATGTTTCCTCGCTTCCTCGTTTCCCCATTCCCTCATTCCCTTGAGCCCCGCCATGCCCGCCACTTCGCCCGACCTTCCGCCCGAACCCCAAGCCGTGCACAGCCCGACGACGCGGCACGCGATCTTTATCGTGGCCACGATCAACCCCGGCGCCGACGCCGCGCAAACGGTGCGGTCGTGGTGCGAAGACGTGGCCACGCGCGTGCGCACCGTCAACACGCGCTCGCCGGAGCAAAACCTGTCCTGTGTGTGCGCGTTCGGCTCCGACGCGTGGGACGCGCTGTTCGGCCAGCCGCGTCCGGCCAGCCTGCATCCGTTCCGGGTGTTCGGCGAAGGCGCGCGCGTGGCGGTGGCCACGCCCGGCGATATCCTGCTGCACATCCGCGCCGATTCCATGGACCTGTGCTTTGAAGTGGCAACGCTGCTGATGCAAGGCCTGGGCGACGCCGTGACGGTGGTGGACGAGGTGCACGGCTTCCGCTATTTCGACCGCCGCGCCATCATCGGCTTTGTGGACGGCACCGAAAACCCCGAAGGCCGCGAAGCCGTGAACTTCACCGTCATCGGCGACGAAGACGCCGAGTTTGCTGGCGGCAGCTACGTGCTGGTGCAAAAGTACCTGCACGACATGGCGGCCTGGAACGCGCTGACGGTTGAAAGCCAGGAAGGCGTCATCGGGCGCCACAAGCTATCCAACGTTGAACTGGACGACGACATCAAGCCGGCGTCCTCGCACAGCGCGCTGACCACGCTGGAAGAGAACGGCCAAGAGATCAAGATCCTGCGCGACAACATGCCGTTCGGCCGCGCGGGCATGGGCGAGTTCGGTACGTACTTCATCGGCTACGCGCGTTCGCCCGCGCCCATCGAGCAGATGCTTGAAAACATGTTCGTGGGCCGCCCGGCGGGCAACTACGACCGCTTGCTGGATTACAGCCAGGCGGTGACGGGCGGGCTGTTCTTCGTGCCGTCGGCGCAATTGCTGGAGCAGTTGGCCGAACGCGCGCCGGTCGTGGCTGTTGTCCAGGACGACGCCGCGCCGGTGGTGGCCAGCGCGCCAAGCGCACCGAGCGCACCGGTCGCACCGACCGTGCCGTAGGGGCGGCGGCCGAGGCCGGCAATATCTTGCACCCTGAGGCTGTGCCGCGCAGGCGCGGCAGGGCGCAAGAACGCCATCCTCTACGACTAAAGACCGATGCGCCGGTCGCGCCCCGCTGCTACTGTCCGCCCGGAGCAGATCGGCATTGCCGGCCACGGCGCCTTCCGATTGCATCGTCACGCGGCACGTGCCGTGCGGTGGCTGCTGCTCAGCCGATGCCGACGCGGTTTTCTTCGTCGGCAAGCAGCAGGAGAATCGCATGAAGACCAACCATCAACCGTCCACGGCCAGCCAGGCGCAAGACGCCCAGGTCCAGGCCCTGACGGCACAAGAAATCCAGCAGGTCAGCGGCGGCTACGGCCAGAACCGCTCGTTCGGCGTCGTCGTGCCGCAGCGTAGCGTCCCCGGCCAGGGTTCGGTAACCCTGACGTCCGGCAAGACCTTTTTCACGCGCTGATGCAGGGGGGCGCGGCGATGCCATCGCCGCGCACTCCTTCTGGCCTGACCTGCCGTGTCGCTCTATCGCAAACAAGCCCTGGCCGCGCAACGCACCGCGCCGCTGGGCGATATCGTCCTGATCCGACCGGTGTCGTTTGCGCTGGTCACGGCGGCGCTTGGCGGCTTTGTGTTGCTGGTCTGCCTGTTCCTGGCCTTCGGCACCTACACCAAGCGTGCCACGGTCAGCGGCCGGCTTGCTCCGGATACGGGCCTGCTGAAGCTGTATGTGCGCGACGCCGGCGTGGTGCTTGAAAGGCGGGTGCGGGAAGGCCAGCATGTGAACGCGGGCGACGTGCTGTACGTGGTGTCCGGCGACCGGCAAAGCGCCATGGGCGACACGCAGCAAGTCATCAGCGGGCAGATCCGTCAGCGGCAGGACAGCCTGCGCGTCGCGCGCCAGAAAACGTTGTTGCTGCAACAGGGCGAACGCGATCTGTTGACGGCCGGCGTGGCGAGCCTGCGCGCGCAGCTGACGGCCATCGACAGCCAGATCGACGGCCAGCGCGCCCGCATCAAGCTGGCCGAAGACAGCGCGCAGCGCTATCGCAACCTGATGGAAAAGGGCTATCTGTCGCCCGAAGAATCCGACGCGAAGCGCGCCGAACTGCTAGAGCAACGCAACCAGTTGCAGGCGTTGCTGCGCGATCGCATCGGCCTGGGACTGGACCTGTCCACACGGCAGGCCGGCTTGGCCGACCTGGGCTTGCGACAGCAAAATCAGCTGGCTCAACTGGACCGCGACCTGGCGGGCGTGGAAGTGGAATTGACGCAAAGCGAAGCGCGGCGCCAGATGCTGGTCACCGCCCCGCAAGCGGGCGTGCTCACGGCCGTGACAGCCGACGTGGGCCAGGCGGTGGACACGGCACGGCCGCTGGCCACCATCGTGCCGGACGGCGCGAAGCTGGTGGCCGAACTGTATGCGCCCAGCCGCGCGGTGGGCTTCGTGGCGCCGGGCGATGCGGTGCTGATGCGCTTTGCCGCCTACCCCTACCAAACCTACGGCCAGCAAGCGGGCGTGGTGCAGAACGTCACGCAAAGCGCCTTGCCGGAATGGCAGTTGCACGACGGGGCAAGCGCCGATGCCAACCCCCCCGACGGCCCTGGCGGCAACAACGCCAACGCGGGCGCCCCGGGAGAGCCGATGTACCGCATCACCGTGTTGCTGCAAAGACCGGTGCGCGGACCCGATGGGCAGTCGCTGACCCTGCGCCCCGGCATGCGCCTGGACGCCGACCTGCTGCAACAGACGCGGCGGCTCTATCAATGGGCCATCGACCCCGCCCACCAACTGGCGGGAAAACTATGACGATGCTTGAACGCCTGACGCTGGGCGTCAAACGCCGCGTGCCGCGCCTGTTGCAGACCGAGGCGGCCGAATGCGGGCTGGCCTGCGTGGGCATGATCGCCGGCTTTCATGGGCATCACCAAAGCCTGGCCAGCCTGCGCGGCCGCTTTCCGGTGTCGCTGTCAGGCTCGACCCTGGCGACGCTGATCCATGTGGCCAGCCAGCTGGGGCTGGCATCGCGCCCCGTCAAAGCGGGGTTGGGCGCGCTGGGCAAGCTGGCGCTGCCGTGCATCCTGCACTGGGAGTTCAACCACTTTGTGGTGCTGACCGCCATCAATGGGCGGTGGGCCACGCTGATCGATCCGGCGCGCGGCACCCGCAAGGTCGCCATCAGCGAGTTGTCGGCGTCGTACACCGGCGTGGCCCTGGAGCTTTGGCCCACGCCGGATTTCGTCACCGCGCACGAGGCGCGGCCCGTGCGGCTGCGTGAACTGACCGGGCGCATCTCGGGCCTGGGCGCGGCGTTTTCACAAGTGCTGCTGTTGGCGCTGGCGCTGGAAGTGCTGACGGTGGTGCAGCCGTTCTTTCTGCAATGGGTGGTGGACCATGTGCTGAACACCGGCGACCGCGACCTGCTGACCACCTTGGCGCTGGCCTTCGGGCTGTTGATGGTGATGCTGCAACTGACCTCGGTCGCGCGCAGCTGGATGCTGCTGTACCTGGGCACGACGCTGAATCTGCAATGGCGCACCAACGTCTTCACGCATCTGCTGCGCTTGCCGGTCGGCTATTTCGAACGGCGTCACCTGGGCGACATCGTGTCGCGCTTCGGCGCCATCGACGCCATCCAGCGCACCGTGACCACGTCGTTCCTGGAAGCCCTGCTGGACGGCATGGTGATGGTGATTACGCTGGTGCTGATGTTCCTGTACAGCCCGCCGCTGGCGTGGATCGCGTTGGGGGCAATGGCGCTGTATGGGCTTGCGCGGTGGGCCGGCTATGCGTCGCTGCGCTACGCCACCGAAGAGCACATCGTGCACGCCGCGAAAGAACAGTCGCACTTTCTGGAAACGGTGCGCGGCGTCAAGGCCATCAAGCTGTTCCAGCATCAGGACGACCGCCGATCACGGTGGCTGGCCTTGCTGGTCAATGAAATCAACGCCGATCTGCGTGTACAGAAATGGACGCTGTTTTTTCGCACGTTCAATGGCTTGCTGTTCGGGCTGTCGTCCATTGCCATTCTGTGGGCGGGCGCGCGGCTGGTGCTGAACGGCCAGTTTACTGTCGGCGCCTTGCTGGCGTTCATTGTTTACAAGACGCTGTTCGACAAGCGCGTGGCGGCGTTGCTGGACAAGCTGGTGGACGTGAAGATGTTGCGGCTGCAAGGCGAGCGGCTGGCCGATATCGTGCGCGAAGCGCCGGAGGCCATCGATGAAACGCCGCGCGACACCGCAGACCCTGGCGCCGGCGCCGGCGTACGCCCGCCCGTGATCGAGGTGCGCAACCTGCGCTTTCGTTACAGCCCGCATGAACCCTATGTGCTGGACGGCGTGAGCCTGCGGATCGAGTCGGGCGAATCCGTGGCCATCACCGGGCCATCGGGCGGCGGCAAGACCACGCTGGTCAATATCCTGCTGGGCATTCTTACGCCCACCGATGGCGAAGTGCTGGTGGACGGCGCACCGGTGCGCGGCCCGGGCGCGGCCTCGCTGCGCAAGATGGCGGGCACGGTGTTGCAGGACGATGTGCTGTTTGCGGGTTCCATCGGCGAGAACATCAGTTTTTTCGATCCGCGTTTCAATGCCGATCGCGCGCAGCGCTGCGCCCGCATCGCCGCCATTCACGACGATATCGTTGCCATGCCCATGGGCTACAACACGCTGGTGGGCGATATGGGCACGGTGCTGTCGGGCGGCCAGAAGCAGCGCGTGCTGCTGGCGCGGGCGCTGTACAAGCAGCCGTCCGTGCTGTTCCTGGACGAGGCCACCAGCCATCTGGACATCGACCGTGAACGCGTGGTCAACACGGCGATTGCGCGGCTGGCCATGACGCGCGTCATCGTTGCGCATCGGCCGGACACCATCGCCGCCGCGGGCCGCGAGATATCGCTGGTGGAGGGAAAGATTGCCGCCGACAGCGGGCGGCGCAGCGCTACGCCGGCCGGCCGAACACGCCGCCGCGCCGAGCCACTAACGTCGCCTGCGTGCGATTAAGCACGCCGAGTGCGGCCAGGATGGCCGACACGTGCGTCTTCACGGTTTTTTCCGTCATGCGCAAGCGCTCGGAAATTTCTTTGTTGCGCAGGCCATCGCACATCAGCCGCAACACTTCCTGCTGACGCGGCGTCAGCGTGCGCAGCAGCGCCGCTTCGTCTTGCGTGGGGTGCGCGTCGCCGCCGGCCGCTGACCGGTGCAGGGGCGGGGAGGCATCGTTGATGGCATCCAGCGCGGCCACCAGTTCCAGGCAACTGGCCGACTTGTTCATGAAGGCCTGCGCGCCGGCTTCCATGGCGCGGCGCCGGTCTTCGGGGTCCTCCGAGGCAGACAGCACCAGCACGCGCAACCGCGAACGACGCTGCCGCATGCGCCGCAGCAATTCCGCGCCGGCGATATCCGGTAAGTAGTAGTCCATGATTACATTGGTGATGTCTTCATGGCGGGCCAGCACCTCCAGTGCGTCCCGGCCATTGGCGGCCGGATGCAGCGTCAACGTGGGTACCGTGTTGGCCAAGGCCAGGGCGAGGGCTTCGCGGAACATGGCGTGGTCGTCGACCAGCAGTACGGCCGTCATTCGGTATCTCCAGAGCACGCGGTGGCGTGCGTCGCTTGCAGCAGCGCGGCCACGCGTTCGCGCAGTGCCCGCACCGCAACGGGCTTGTGCAGCAGGGGGATGCCACGGTCGGCGGCTTCGGCCAGGCGGGCGGGGTCCGTGTCGCCGCTGACCAGCAGGGCAGGCAAGTCCGGGTCGTTGTATTCCTCGCGCAGCCGCTCGATGACGTGGATGCCGGTCTCGTGGTCACGCAGCCGATAGTCGCTGACGATCAGCGATGGGCGTTCGGCCAGCGGCAGCACGCGTTCAAATAGGGCGTTACCGCTGGTGGCGCCAATGACGCGGCAGCCCCAGCTTTCAAACAGCATCGTCAAGCCGGCCAGGTTTTGCGCATCGTCGTCCACCAACAGCACCAGCTGTCCGGGCAAGACGGATTCCCCAGCCATCGCGCGCGCATCGGAGGGCGCGGCGCTGACGTTGGACAGGCCCGCTTGGGCGGGGTCCGCGATGGGCGTCGTCAACATGAACGCGGTGCCACGACCCGCCTGCGAACGCAGCGCCAGCGGATGCCCCAGCAGCGTGGCGGTGCGGCGCACGATGGCCAGCCCTAGCCCCAGGCCCTTGCTGCGGTCTCGTTCGGGATTGCCCAGCTGGTGGAATTCCCAGAACACCCGTTCTTGCTCGGCCGCCGGAATGCCGACGCCGTTATCCCACACTTCAATGCGCAGCTGGCCCGCCACGCGGCGGCAGCCGATCAGCACGCGCCCGCCGGTGGTGTGCGTGATGGCGTTGCTGATCAGGTTGCGCAGGATGCGTTCCAGCAGCACCGGGTCGGACCAGATGCAGGCGGAACACGCGCGCACGCGCAGCGACATGCCTTTTTCGCGCGCTTGCGGGGCGTATTCGGCGCGTAACCGATCCAGCAGCGGGTTCAGCGCAAAGCCCTGCCAACGCGGTTCGATCACGCCGGCATCCAGCCGCGACAGGTTCAGCAAGGCATCGAACAACTGCCCCATTGCCGCCATGGCGCTGCCGATGTTGTCCACCAGATAGTGACCGTGACGTGACAGCGGCTCGTTTGTCAGCAAGCCCAGGAACAGGTTGACCGCGTGCACGGGCTGGCGCAGGTCGTGGCTGGCGGCTGCCAGGAAACGCGATTTTTCCAGGTCGCTGCGTTCGGCGGCAATCTTTTCCTGGCGTACCTGTTCCAGCAGCGCCAGGTTTTCATACCCCAGCCGCAGCGCGTCCAGATGCGTGCGGTTCATGCGGTGGATGAATGCCAGCGTGGCGACCAGATAGGCCAGGCCGCCCGTGACCAGCGCCAGGTGGATGGCCGAGGGCTGCGCGGCCAGGGCGATGAACATGGGCGCGAATGCCGGCACCTCGAACGCGTACATCACCGGCAGCAGCATGTAGTTCGAATAGATGGCGCCGGTGCCCAGCCCGAACAGGATGACGATGAAGAACAGCTGGTATTCCAGCGGAACGAACAGCGTCCAGTAGGCAAAGGGCAGGCCCCACAGCAGGCCGGACGTCAGGTTGCCCACCAGCATGCGCCGCAGCCAGCGTTGGGCCGCGCCGGGGTCGGCGCGATGGTGGTCGTAGGCGATGACGGCGGCCAGGCGCAGCACGCCGACCACTAATGTGGCGCCGATCCACCACAGCACTTCGTGCAGCGGCAAGACGTTGTGCAAGGCGTAAGCCGAGAAGCAGGCCGTGATCAGGGACCCCGCCAGCGCGAAGGGAAAGCTTCGGCGCAAGGCGTCGATCTGCACCTGCTGGATACGGGCGCCGTAGCTGGAGGTGGACGCGGTGGCGGAAGGGGAGTGACCTGGGGTGGGCTGCACCGGCGGATTTTAGACCGATTGCATCGCGCCCGGCTAAAGGTTCCGCCGTGCCTGCCGTAAGCCCAAACGTGGCCGCCTGTTTCGTGGGGGGGGCTGCGTACCCGTGCCGTCCGGTATGGGCTGTGGCAGTAAGAAGGCAAGAATGAAAATCACCTCGTTGCGCAACCGTATTTTATTGATCACCTGCTTTACCGTCGTAGGCGCCCTGGTTTTGTCGGGCATCACCACCTACCAGATCGTGCGCAGCAACATGATGGCAACCATCTCGGGCAACCTGGACGCCATTGCAGCCGGCAACGCCAGCGCCATCGAGCGCTGGTCGGCGGACAAGGCGCAAGCGGTTTCCGCCACTGCCGCCGTGGTGGAAAAGGGCGACCCGCGCGGCCTGACCAAGCTGATGGGTGAGACCAACGGCTTTCCCATTTCAACGATAGGCTGGTCCGACAAGACGTTTTTCTCGACGACGCAAACCGCCGCCGACTACGACCCCACCGCGCGGCCCTGGTACAAGAGCGCGGTCGCTGCGGGCAAGCTGACCGTGACCAAGCCGTACGGCGATTCTGGCACCGGCAAGCTGTACGTGGCGTTCACCGCGCCGATGGTACGCAGCGGGCAGACGGTGGGCGTGCTGAGCGGCGCGGTGCCGCTCGATGGCATCCAGAGCATCATCCGCGCGATCCGTCCCACGCCGTCCAGCCTGGCATTCGTGGTGGCGACCGACGGCCAGGTCATCTCGCACGTGAATGACAAGCTGGCGTTGAAGCCGTCCACCGACGTGGCCCCGGAACTGACGCCGGCCGCGCTCACCGCCATGGCGCAGGAGGGCGCCGACCCCATCACGGTCAGCCTGGACGGCCAGAAAAAGCTGCTGAAGGCGCGCCGCATTCCCGGCACCGACTGGTCGCTGGTGATTGCGCTGGACAGCGCCGAAGCCACGGCGGGCTTGACCCAGGTGCTGAACGCCACGCTGATTTCGCTGGTGGTGCTGACCCTGGTGGCCGTGGGCATTGCCAGTGTGGTGACATCCCGCGCCTTCAAGCGCCTGTCGGCGGTGCGCGACGCCATGGACACCATCGGCTCGGGCGACGGCGACATGACGCATCGGCTGGACGTGGTCGGGAACGACGAGGTGGCGCAGATCTCGGCCTCGTTCAACGCGTTTGTCGACAAAATCAGCCATGTGATGCTGGACGTGCGCACGGGCGTGCATTCGATGTCGGCCGCCACGCGCGAGATCGACATGGGTAACCGCGACCTGTCGCAGCGCACGGAAACGTCGGCCGGCTCGTTGCAGGAGACGTCGTCGGCGTTGACGCAGATGACCTCCAGCGTGCGCCAGACCGAAGAGGCCGCCGAACACGCCAAGCGCCTGGCCACGGAAGCCAGCGTGGCGGCCGAGCGCGGCGGCAAGGTGGTGACGGACGCGGTGACGACGATGAGCGCGATTTCGCAGTCGTCGCAACGCATTACCGAAATCATCAGCGTGATCGACAGCATTGCGTTCCAGACGAACATCCTGGCGTTGAACGCGGCGGTGGAAGCGGCGCGCGCGGGCGAGCAGGGGCGCGGCTTTGCGGTGGTGGCGGGCGAAGTGCGCACGCTGGCGCAACGCAGTGCGGCGTCGGCACAGGAAATCCGCACGCTGATCCAGGCGTCGGTTGAAAACGTCAAGAGCGGCACCGAGCGTGTGCAGGCGGCGGGCTCGACCATGAGCGAAATCGTGGACGGCATTGCCCGCGTGCAGCGCCTGGTCAACGAGATCCACGGCGCGATGACCGAGCAAGCCGTCGGCATCAGCCAGATTGATCGCAGCGTGGCCGACATGGATCAAGCCACCCAGCAGAACGCGGCCCTGGTGGAAGAATCCGCCGCGGCCTCGGCGATGCTGAGCGACCAGGCGCGCGCGCTGGCCGACACGGTGGGACTGTTCAAGCTGCGCGGCGACGCGCACGGTGGCCAGCCCGGCACAATGCTGGCGCTGCCGCGCGCGGCGTAGGACGGGCAGGGTCGGCAAGCCTGCGGCGGCTGGCGCTTGGCAGGCGCCCCGGCAGGCGTCCCGGCAAGCGCCCCGGCAGGGATCCCGGCAGGCAACCCGGCAGGCAACCCGGCAGGCAACCCGGCAGGTTCGGGCCGGGTAAGCCAGGTTCGAATTGCGCCGGGGAGTTGCCCGGCGGCGCGGTTGGCAGCAGAATCCGTCATACCGTGATCGAACAAGGGATGAATGAATGATGGCCGCCGCCACCGCCGTAACGCCGCAGGATGTGATGATTCCCACCGCCCATGGCCGCATCCACGCCAGGGTTTGGTCGGGCGCCGATGCGTCGGGCGCCGGTGCGTCGGGCGCCGATGCGTCGGGCGCCGATGCGTCGGGCGCCGCTGCGTCCGACCGCGCCACGCCAATCGTCCTGTTGCATGATTCCCTGGGCAGCGTCGGCCTGTGGCGCGACTTCCCCGCGAACCTTGCCGCCGCCACCGGCCGCACCGTCATCGCCTACGACCGCCTGGGCTTTGGCGAGTCGGACCCGCACCCCGGCAAGTTGAACGCCGACTTCGTTTTCGACGAAGCGCATGACGCCTTTGCCGCGCTGGCCCGGCACTTTGAACTGTCGCGCTTCATCGCGTTCGGCCATAGCGTGGGCGGGGGCATGGCGGTTGCCATCGCCGCCGCGTATCCGCAGGCCTGCGCGGGCGTCATCACCGAATCCGCCCAGCAATTCGTCGAAGACCGCACGCTGGCCGGCATCCGCGAGGCCGGCGAACAATTTCGCGACCCCGCCCAGCTGGAACGCCTCAAGCGCTACCACGGCGACAAGGCGCAATGGGTGCTGGACGCCTGGGTGCATACGTGGCAATCGGCCGAATTCGCCGATTGGAATCTGGACGACACCCTGCCGCGCGTGCAGGCGCCGTTCTTGGCCATCCACGGCGAAAACGACGAGTACGGGTCGATGCGCCATCCTGAAAAATTCGTAGCCTTGGCCGGCGGACCCTCGCGGATGCTGGCGTTGGCCGGCTGCGGCCACGTGCCGCATCGTGAAAACGAAGCGGTGGTGCTGGAAGCCGTGCAGTCCTTCCTGGCCCGGCACAAGCTCTGACCGGCTGAAGCGGCGCGGATCCCCGCGCGGATAGGGCCAGGCGTTTCGGCCGGATTTGTCGCGGCCCGTTCGCCTGTTTTGCCGGACTTGCGCCGGCCTTGCGCCGCCCCTTCGGCCCCTTCAGCTCCCGGCGAGGTTAATTTCTCTAGGCGCCTGCCGTTAACGCGTTAGCAGTTCCAACAAGAATTCAGACAAAAACCCGGGCAGGCACTGCCCACTGCGGACGCCCCATGACCCTAATCAGCTCGTTGGCAGGCGCGACCGGCGTCGCCCCGCTCAGTACCCCCGTTACGGTGATCCGCGCGGGGCAGACCATTGCCCCGGTCGCGACGTCGGCTGACGCCACGGCGTCCTCCCGATCGTCTGTCGTGATGCTGGGCCAGGGCGTCTCCACCGCCGCCGGCTCGGTCTACGACGAGACCGGCACCGTGCCGGACGCGCTGGCCGTTGCCATGTCCAAGTCCGTGGACGCGCGGACCCGTATCAGCCCGTTCGCCGAGGTGGGCGCGGCGGTGCTGAATCGCTTGCGCACCCACGGCGCCAACCATACCCAGTGGATGCCGTCCACGCGCATCGCGGCGTCGGCCTCGGCCGCTGCCGACGCCGGCCCCTTGTCCGAAGCCGATCTGCGGGCTGACAACGCGGTGTCCCTGCGCATCGACACCGCCAGCGGCGTCAAGGTGCAGGTCACCTTGCAAAGCGGCAAGGAAGGCATGTCGGTGCAGATCGACGTGGCCGAAGGCGAATTGAACGAAGACGAACGCCGCGCCATCGCCGCGCTGTCCGGTGCGTTCCAGGATGCGCTGGACGGCCTGGCCGAGGTGCCGCCGCGCTGGTCGCTGACCAAGCTGGCCAACGGCAGCTCGCCATTGCTGTCCTCGATCGGCCTGCGCGAGACGCGCCTGGTCGACGGCGCCGAGCAGACCGTGGATTTCCAGGCGGACGCCAAGCAAAAGAGTCTGACCGTGTCCAGCGTGATGGGCGTGGTCAAGGTGGATGTGGACCTGACCCAGCCCGTTGCCCTGGGTTCGGCCCAGCAACAGTCGGCCGCCGTCGCCAAGTACTTGCAGCAGTTCGACCGCGCCCAGCGCCGGGGCTCGGGCGACGAGGCGCTGATGAGCACGTTCAAGGATGTGTTCTCGTCCATGCACGGCAGCTATGGCGCCGCGCAGGTTCCGGCGGCCGACACCACCACGCGCCGCTTGCCGGCCGTCGACGCGCATCGCAGCCTGTTGTCGGGCCTGGCGGATTTCTCGGCGTCTATCGAGCAGGTGCGCAACGCCATCAACCCGGCCAAGCCAAAGGAAATCGACGGCTTTTCGTTCCAGGCCTCGCAAAGCAGCCAGGTGTCGGGCAAGGCCGGTTGGGACCTGGCGGTGTCGCAAACGCAGCAGTCCACGTTGACCGCCAGTTATCACCGGTCGTTCTCGCCGGACGTGCAGTTGGCGCTGACCGACGATGAGAAGACGCAGAACTACCTGTACTTCCAGATTCATGACACGACCAGCAGCAAGACGGACGTGGCCTACCAGGAAGGCGTGCTGGCGACCGCAACGCTGAACGAAGCGCGCACGCAAAGCACGCAGGTGTCCAAGTACATCAAGGGCAAGCTGCTGGACCAATCGTTCATGCCGTCGTCGGAATCGAACTCGCGCAACCTGATGTCGCTGGTGCAGGCCGCGAAGCTGGACGAAACCGAGAACGATCCGATGATGCCGCGTGACCAGGCCGAAGAAATTCTGCGCCGCAAGTACCTGGACCTGGCGCATCAGGCGGCCGACTTGCGCCTGGGGTGATCGATTCCGCGTCTGGATCGGCGCGCAAGGTGTCCTTTACTATGGCTGCATGAGCCCACGAAAGACACCCGCCAAACCCCGCGCCGACGCCTGCATCCGCGTTCGCGGCGCGCGTGAACACAATCTGAAGAACGTCGATGTGGATATCCCGAGAGACGCGCTGGTCGTGTTTTCCGGGGTGTCCGGATCGGGCAAATCGTCGCTGGCCTTCGGCACGCTGTACGCCGAAGCGCAGCGGCGTTATCTGGAATCGTTGTCGCCCTATGCGCGGCGCCTGATCGACCAGGTGGGCGTGCCGGACGTGGACGCCATCGAGGGGCTGCCGCCGGCGGTGGCGCTGCAACAGCAGCGCGGCACGCCCAATGTGCGTTCCACGGTGGGCAGCGTGACAACGCTTTCCAGCATGTTGCGCATGCTGTATTCGCGCGCCGGCACCTACCCGGCCAACCAGCCCATGCTGTACGCCGAGGACTTCTCGCCGAACACGCCGCAGGGTGCCTGCCCCAATTGCCATGGCCTGGGCTACGTGTACGACGTGACCGAAGCGTCCATGGTGCCCGACCCGTCGTTGAGCATCCGAGAGCGCGCCATTGCATCCTGGCCCCCGGCCTGGCACGGCCAGAACCTGCGCGACATCCTGGTGACGCTGGGCTACGACGTCGACATCCCGTGGCGCGAGCTGAAAAAGAAAGACCGCGACTGGATCCTGTACACCGATGAGCAGCCCACGGTGCCGGTCTACGCGGGCTTCACGCCGGCCGAGACCCGCGCCGCCTTGCGCGCCAAGCAGGAACCCAGCTACATGGGCACCTACACCGGCGCGCGCCGCTACGTGATGCACACGTTCGCCACCACGCAAAGCGCGATGATGAAAAAGCGCGTGGCCCGCTTCATGACGGGCGCGGCGTGTCCGGCCTGCGATGGCCGCCGCCTGAAGCCCGAGGCGCTGTCCGTCACGTTTGCGGGCATGGATATCGGCAGCTTGTCGCGCCTGCCGCTGGCGCGCATCGCCGAGGTGCTTACGCCCGCCGCACGGGGCCAGTTCGACGCGCCCGCCACCGCCGGCGCGCGCAGCCGCGCCACCACCCGCAAGGACAACGCGCGCCGCGTCGCGGCCGGGGGCCTGGCGCACGCGGGCAGCACCGATGTACGCCGCACGCCAGACCTGTCTCCGGAAAAGCGCATTGCCGCGCAGCGCATTGCGCATGACCTGGTCGAGCGCATCGGCACCTTGCAGGCGCTGGGCCTGGGCTACCTGGCGATGGACCGCGCCACGCCCACGCTGTCGCCGGGCGAGCTGCAACGGCTGCGCCTGGCCACGCAGATCCGCTCCAATCTGTTCGGCGTGGTGTATGTGCTGGACGAACCGTCGGCCGGCCTGCATCCCGCCGACGGCCAGGCGCTGCATCGCGCGCTGGACCAACTCAAAGACGCGGGCAATACCCTATTCGTGGTCGAGCATGACCTGGACACCCTGCGCCGCGCCGACTGGCTGGTGGACGTAGGCCCGGGCGCGGGCCAGCATGGCGGGCAGGTGCTGTACAGCGGCCCGCCGGCAGGCTTGAAGAAGGTGCCTGATTCGTTGACGGCGCGCTACCTGTTCAACGCCGCGCCGGCCGCCAGGGCCGCCGTGCGCGAGCCCGCCGGCTGGCTGTCCTTGCGCGGCATCCATCGCAACAACCTGCACGGCATCGACGCGCGTTTTCCGCTGGGCGCGTTCACGGCGGTGACGGGGGTGTCGGGCTCGGGCAAGTCCAGCCTGGTCAGCCAGGCGCTGGTCGAATTGATCGGCGAGCACCTGGGCCAGGAACCGGTCGCTGAAGAACCCGATGGCGATCTGCCGCGGGCCGATGGCCCGCCGCGCACGACGGGCCGCATCGACGCAGGGGCCGACGCCATCAAGCGGCTGGTCAACGTGGACCAGAAGCCCATCGGCCGCACGCCGCGTTCCAACCTGGCGACCTACACCGGGCTGTTCGACCACGTGCGCAAGCTGTTTGCCGACACCCGCGCCGCCAAGTCGCGGCGTTATGGGGCAGGCCGATTTTCGTTCAACGTGGCGCAAGGCCGCTGCGACACCTGCGAAGGCGAAGGCTTCGTGCACGTTGAACTGCTGTTCATGCCCAGCGTGTACGCGCCATGTCCGGTCTGCCACGGCAGCCGCTACAACGCCAAGACGCTGGAAATCGAATGGAACGGCCGCAACATCGCCCAGGTGTTGGCGATGACGGTGGACGAAGCGCTGGCGTTCTTCAAGGACGAACCCGCGGTCCAACGTCCGCTGTCCCTGCTGCACGAGATCGGCCTGGGCTATCTGCGCCTGGGGCAGCCGGCCACGGAGCTGTCCGGCGGCGAAGCGCAACGCATCAAACTGGCCACCGAACTGCAACGCAGCCAGCGCGGCAACACGCTCTACGTGCTGGACGAACCCACCACCGGCCTGCACGCGGCCGATGTGGACAAGCTGATGGCGCAACTGCACGGCCTGGTGGATGCCGGCAACACGGTCGTGGTGGTCGAACACGACCTGCGCGTGGTCGCCAACAGCGACTGGATGATCGACGTGGGCCCCGGCGCGGGCGACGAAGGCGGCCGCATCGTGGCCGAAGGCGCCCCGGCGCAGGTCAGCCGGGCAGGCAAGGGCGCCACGGCGCCGTTCCTGAAACGGGTGCTGGCGGGCGGTTGACTTGGGGGAACCCGGTGAGCCTGTGCGCTACAACTCGCTTTCCAGCGTCTTCTGCATGCGTTCCATGCTTTCCTGGCTGACCTGGATCACGCCGGTGCCGGGTTGGTCGATGTCGACGATGAAGGTCAGCACCAGTGAGATCAGCGCGGCGAACAGGCCAGTGGATACCAGCCGCCTGCGGTTGTGCAGGCCGGTGCCGTAGGCAATGAAACCGACGGCGCCGATGCTGACGATGAACAGCAGGTAGAACACCGGTTCGGGCACGTGGTTTTCCAGGGCGACGCGGCGCTTTTCGTTCACCTGGGCCATCTCGTTGATGGCCTGGATGAACATGATGGTGGCGATGGCGGGCGGGTTGTCGGCGCTGGCGGCGGTAATGGCGCGAATCTGGCGTTCAATGCCGCGGGTGGTGACGTTGGCGGCGTCAAAGCGCTGCGCGTCGTTCTCGGCATCGTGCAGTTCCAGCGCGGCGCGTATGTATTCCAACAGCAGCGGTGGGATCTTTTCGCGCGCGGCGGGCGCGATCAGCTGAGACCGCCAGTACGCGTTGCCGATGGCGTTGGCCTCTTCCAGCACCAGGTTCTTGCGCGCCTCGAAGCGCGTCACCGACATGGCGAACGTAAAGCCCAGCAGCAGGGCCAGCAAGCCCAGCAGGGCGGTTTGCAGTGCGCTGATGTGCGTCTTGTGCGCCTCGTCCGCCGGCTTGCGTTGCTTGCGACCCAGCCGGAAGCAAAGTTCGATCACGCCCAGGAATACGATGACGCCGATGAAGAAGAGATAGGACTCGTTGAAATTCCGCAGCATGGCGCTCCCCGTCGGACAGTCGCCAGCGTATGCGGATTGCCTGGCCGCGGCAAGATCTGACATGCCCGGGTGCCTGTCAGCGAAACGCCAACATCTTGGGGTAAGGTGTCGACTTTCCCCTATCAAGACCCGCACGGAGCAGAACTTGAAAACCCGCAAACTCGGCCGTACCGACCTGGATGTCAGCCTGATTGGATTGGGCACCATGACCTGGGGCGAACAAAATTCCGAGGCCGACGCCCATCAACAACTGGACTACGCGCTGTCGCGCGGCGTGAACCTGGTGGACGTGGCCGAAATGTACCCGGTGCCGCCCAAGCCCGAAACGCAAGGCCTGACCGAAACCTATATCGGCACCTGGCTGGCGCGCACCAAGCGCCGGCAGGACATCGTGCTGGCCAGCAAGGTGGCGGGCCCGGTGCGTGACCCCAAGCGCCCCGGTCACATCCGCGACGGCAAGACCTTTCTTGACCGCAAGAACTTGACCGAAGCGCTGGACGCCAGCCTGAAGCGCTTGCAGACGGATTACCTGGATCTGTACCAGCTGCATTGGCCCGACCGCACGACGGCCACCTTCGGCCAGCTGAACTACCCGTGGGTTCAGGACGAGCACACCGTGCCGATCGAGGAAACCCTGTCCGTGCTTCAGGACTTCGTGCGCGCCGGCAAGGTGCGCCACGTGGGCGTGTCCAATGAAACGCCCTGGGGCCTGTCGCAGTTCCTGCGTCATGCGGACACGCAGAACCTGCCGCGTGTCGTGTCGATCCAGAACGCGTACAGCCTCTTGAACCGCGTGTTTGAAATCGGCCTGTCGGAATTCACGCACCACGAAGGCGTGGGCCTGCTGGCGTATTCGCCCTTGGCGATGGGCATGCTTTGCGGCAAGTACCTGAATGGCGCCCGGCCCGAAGGCGCGCGCCTGACGCGCTACACGCGTTTCACGCGCTACAGCAATCCGCAGGCCGAAGCGGCCACCGCCGAATACGTGGCGTTGGCGCGCGAGCACGGCGTGTCGCCCACGCACCTGGCCCTGGCCTGGGTGAACCAGCGCCCGTTCGTCACCAGCAACCTGATCGGCGCGACCACGCTTGAACAGCTCAAGGAAAACATCGACAGCGTTGATGTGACGCTGTCGCCGGAACTGTTGAAGGCGATCGACGCCATCCACGTGCGCTACCCGAACCCGGCGCCTTGATTGTGATGGCCGCCGGGGCGCGTTGCCCTGGCGGCGTACCCCCATGACCGGCTGATCTATTTCACGCATCACCTGAAGGGCAAGCGCTACGTGGCGCGGCCGGGCACCCCTGGCGTGGCGCAGGCCGGCGCGGCCACTTCCACTGCACTGGACCAGACCTATCGCGTGACCGTGCAGGATTCGCAAGCCAGCGCCGACGCAATGCGGCTGCTGTCACCCGTTGCGTTCGTGGCGGGCACGGGCTTCGTATTGGCGAACCCGGCCGTGGTGTTGTTTGCGTTGCCGGTGGCAGGGCTGGAGCCATAGGGGGCGACGGCTGATGGGGGACGAACTGCCCCCACGTTGCGCCGACTTACGGGTTCACTGGCTGCCAGCCGGCTCAGGCATCCACCTGACGACATCTGCATCGAACAGGACCCGGTAGTTGCCGCCAGCTTCAGGTTTCAGCGGGCACTTGCCACAGGCGATCGGGCTGGAAGTCGTCCTGCTCGCCTTTCTTGGCGTAGCCCAGCGGGTTGGCCACGACGCGGCAGCCGTCTTTGATGTAGTCGTGCGCGCAGTGCAGGTGGCCGTGCATCCAGCAATCGGCCAGGGGCAGCAGCGCGTCCAGCGCGTTGCAGAACCCGGCGGTGCCGGGCGTGACGCCATAGCGCGGGTCGGCGCTGGCCAGCGTGGGGGCGAAGTGCGTGATGGCCAGGGTGGGGCCGTCGAACGGCGTGCGCAGCGCGTCGGTCAGCCATTGCTGGCAGGCCAGGCCCTGTTCACGCATTTGCTCGGCCATGAAGGGGGCGCCGTTGCGGCGCATTTGCGCCTTTTCCAGATAGAAGTCGGCGGCGCGAAATGCTTTGGCGCGCTTGGCCAGGGCCACGCCCAACGTGTCGGTGTCGGCAGCCAGCGCGTCAAAGTCCGTCCATAGCGTGGTGCCCACCAGGCGCACGCCGTCAATCACGCAGGTTTCGCGTTCCAGCCACTGGATGTCCAGCGCGTGGCAGAGCTCGCGCAGCCGTTCATGGGCCTCGTCGAAATCCAGGTTGTCGTATTCATGGTTGCCGGGCACGAACACCACGGGCGTGGGCCAGCCGTTGCGCGGGGCGTAGCTGCCCAGGCCGAAATCGTTGCTGGCCAGCTTGGACCCCTGGCGGTACGAACCGATGTCGCCGGCCAGAACCAGCAGGTCGGCCCCGGGTATGGGACTTGCCACGAAAGTCGGGTCGGTTTCCAGGTGCAGGTCGGAGAGCAATTGAATTTTCATGAGCAATATCTTAGGCCACCTGGCCGGGGGCTGACATGCGCGCAAGGGCCCATCCATGCGACACTTTCCCATTGACTCGCCACAGACAAACAGGAGAACGCCCATGCGTATCGCGATCGCCACGGCCGCCGCGCTGCTGCTGGCGGCCAGCGCCCACGCGCAGCCGCAGCCGCAACCCATGCCACTCAAATGCGGCAAAGGCTCCACGCAGACCGACATGAACTTGTGTGCCGACCAGGCCTATCGCCAGTCCGACAAAGATCTGAACGCGGCCTACCGCAGCGTCATCGACCGCCTGAAAGACGACAGCACCAAGACGACCCAATTGCAGGCCGCGCAAAAGGCATGGCTGTTTTTTCGCGATGCGGAATGCGCGTTCTCGTCGGGTGGCGCCACCGGTGGCAGCATCTATCCCATGGTCTTGAGCCAGTGCCTGGACAAGCTGACGCAGGCACGCACCAAAGAACTGCGCGCCTACCTCAAGTGCAAGGAAGGCGACACCAGTTGCCCGGTGCCCGGCGCACAATGACGGCTACCGCCGCCCAACGGAGTGCCGCCCAGCGGGATGCCGCCCAGCGGAATGCCGCCCAACGGGATGCCGCCCAGCGTAGCGCCGCCGAGCAAGATGCCGCCGGCCTGATTGTGGACGCCCATGGCGCACCGCGCTGTTTCTGGCAGCCGTCCATGCCTGACTACCACGACCACGAATGGGGCCGCCCCGTGGGCAGCGACCGCCGGCTGTACGAAAAGATCTGCCTGGAAGGCTTTCAAGCGGGCATGGCCTGGATCACGATCTTGCGCAAGCGCGAGGCCTTTCGCGAGGCGTTCGATGATTTCGACTTCGAACGCGTGGCGCGCTACACCGACCAGGACGTTGACCGGCTGATGGCCAACCCGGGCATCGTGCGCAACCGCGCCAAGATCGTTTCCACCATCAACAACGCCCGCCGCGCCGTGGACCTGGCGCTTGAAACCGGGTCGCTGGCGGGCTGGCTGTGGCGGCATGAGCCGGCAGCCACCGAGCGGCCGAAGACGGTGGACCTGGCGTACTGGAACGGCAACCCGACCTCGGCCGCATCGGTCACGCTATCGAAGGCGCTGAAAAAGCGCGGCTGGACGTTCGTGGGGCCGACCACGATGTACGCCTTCATGCAAGCCGTGGGCATGGTCAACGACCACATGAGCGGCTGCGTATGCCACGCCGCCGTCCAGGCCGCGCGCGCACAATTCCAAAGGCCGTAGCCTGCGCCTGGCGTGGGCCTGGCCAGGGGGGCGGTTTTTTCCTTTGCGGACATCATCCCAATCGGTCGTCTTGATGGTTTAATCGGGCCTCAACGGATCCCAACAAGGCGGCGCCATGGTGACCCTTACGTCGACGGCCGCGGATGCCCAGCCGGCGCCGCGCACCATTGCTCCGCTTGCCCCGGGCAGCCGCATCGCCGTCATCGGCGGCGGCGTGGCAGGCCTGAGCGCGGCATGGTTGCTGTCCGAGAAATTCTCGGTGACCTTGTTCGAAGCGCAGGAACGCGTCGGCGGCCACACCAATACTGTCAACGTCCGGGTGGGCGACATCACCCATCCGGTGGACACCGGATTCCTGGTGCACAACGATCTGACATACCCGCACCTGATTCGTTTGTTCAAGCACCTGTCCATTCCGGTGCATGCCAGCGACATGACGTTCAGTGTGTCGCTATCGCAACCCGACCTGGAATGGGCCGGCACCAATTTCAACACCGTCTTCGCACAGCGCCGCAACCTGCTGCGTCCGGCCTTTCTGGGCATGCTGCGAGACATTCTGCGTTTCAACCGCCACGCCGCCGCTTACCTGGCGCGCAGCGGGCCGCATGCGCTCTTGGGCGACCTGCTGGACGCCGAGGGCTATGGCCCGGCGATGCGCGACTGGTATCTGCTGCCCATGGCGGGCGCCATCTGGTCCACGCCGCCCAGCATGGTGCTGGCGCAGCCGGCCCGCACGTTCCTGTCGTTCTGCCTGAACCACCGCTTGTTGCAGGTGGCGGGGCGGCCGCAATGGAAAACGGTTGACGGTGGCGCGCAGCGGTACGTGCAAGCGATGCTGCCACGCATCGAGCAGGTGCGCGTGGCCAGCCCGGTGCACACCGTCAAGCGCGTGGGAGGCGGCGTGCAGGTGCGCACGGCGGGCCACGTTGACGACTTTGATGCCGTGGTGCTGGCGTGCCACGCGCCCACGTCCTTGGCGATGCTGGATGCCACCGAGGCCGAGCGCGATGTGCTGTCGCGCGTGCGCTATCAGCCCAATCTGGCCGTGCTGCACACCGACACCGCGCTGCTGCCGCGCCGCCGGGCGGTGTGGTCGGCCTGGAATTATCTGGCCGGCCCGTCGCCGGATGCGCCCATGTCGGTCAGCTATCTGCTTAACCATTTGCAGCCGCTGCCGTTCAAGCAACCCGTCATCGTCACGCTGAACCCGCAGCAGGAACCGGCGCCCGACACGGTGCTGGGTCGCTACGATTACGAACATCCCATTCTGGACGCCGACGCGGTGCTGGCGCAGGCGCGCCTGCCCGAGATCCAGGGCCGTGCGCGCGTGTGGTTCTGCGGCGCCTGGACGGGCTACGGCTTTCACGAAGACGGGCTGGCGTCCGCCATCCGCGTGGCGGCGGACTTTGGCGTGACGCCGCCGTGGGGCGCCGCGCCATGAACGCGGACGGCCTGATCGAACTGATGCGCGCGCGCGTGTTGCACGCACGCACGCGGCCGGTGGCGCACCGCTTCACGTACCCGGTGTTCTGCCTGCGCCTGCGCATCGATCAGGCGCCGCGTGTTGACGGCCGCGCGTCGTGGTTGTTCGGCGTGAACCGTCGGCGCCCGGTGGCATTTCACTTTGCCGACCATGGCGCGCGCGACGGCGGCGACCCGATGGCATGGTTGCAATCGCGGCTGACCATTGCAGGCGCGGACATTGACGTAGGCGCGGTGTGGTTGCAGTGTTTTCCGCGCCTGTTCGGTCACGTCTTCAACCCCGTCAGCTTCTGGCACGTGCACGACACACGGGGGGATTTGCGGGTGCTGGTGGCCGAGGTCAACAACACCTTTGGCGAGCGCCACCAGTACGTGCTGCGCGCGCCCGACGGCGGCGTCATCCAGGACGGCCAGGTGCTGCAAAGCGACAAGGCGTTTCACGTGTCGCCGTTCTGCGAAGTCATCGGCATCTACCGGTTTCGGGTTGAACGTCGCGATGGCGTGCACGCTGCCATCATTGACTACCACGACGACCCCGCCCAGCCGCAGCCGCTGCTGCACACCGCCATTCGGGGCCAGAGCGTGCCATTGACCACGGCGGCGTTGCTGCAAGCGGTGGCGGCGATGCCGTTCATGACGCTGGGCGTGGTGTGGCGCATCCATTGGCAGGCGTTGCGGCTGTTCCTGTTGAAGGTGCCGTTTCATCGCAAGCCGCCCGCGCCGGCCGGCGAGGTGACGGCGCCGCCGCCGCGCAAGCACCCCTGAAATTCCCCATTGATTTGGTTGCGATCCGCAATTATATTGGTTGCGATCCGCAACTTTTAAGTGGGCACGCCATGGATCTGATCGACTTTCCCCCTCAATCCCGCGAGCAGACCATCCGCGACCTGCGCGAGTTTTCCCGCAAGCTGGTGCGCGAACTCGGCTTCATGCGCACGTCGCTGGCGGGCAGCGAGCTGGCCCCGTCCGCCGTGCACGCCATCATCGAAATCGGCTTGCAGCCGGGTATTCAGGCGCGCGATCTTGCGGTCATCCTGCGGCTGGACAAGTCCAACACCAGCCGGCAACTGGCCAAGCTGGAATCCGCCGGGCTGGTGGCCCGCGAGGTCGATAGCGCCGATGCGCGTTCATCGAAGCTGACACTGACGGATGCCGGGCTGGCGCTGCGCGCGCGCATTGACCAATTCGCCACCGATCAGGTGTCGCACGCGCTGCGCCGAATGACGCCTGACGACCAGCAGTCCCTGATTCGTTTCATGTCGCTGTATGCGGATGCGTTGTCGCGCGAAAACCCGAACGAGGCGCCGGCCGCCTTTGCCATCGACGAGCAGATCGTCGACGGCTACGGCCCGGGTTGCATCGGCGACATCGCCAGCCTGCACGCGCGCTACTACGCACAGGCCTCGGGCTTTGGCGTCTACTTTGAACGCAAGGTGGCGACGGAGCTGGCGGCGTTTGCCGAAACCTTGCCCGATCGCGGCAAGGGCATGTGGCGGTACGCGGAAGCCGAGCCGGGCGGGCGCACGCTGGCGTCCATCGTCATCGACGGCGACATGGCGGCGGGGCAGGCGCATCTGCGTTGGTTCATCGTGGACGATGCGCTGCGCGGCATGGGCGTGGGGCGGGCGCTGTTGGCGCGCGCGCTGGCGTTTGCCGACGCGCACTACCGCGAGACGTATTTGTGGACCTTCAAGGGGCTGGACGCCGCGCGCCACCTGTACGAAGCGGCGGGCTTTGTGCTGACGCACGAGCAGGAAGGCCGGCAGTGGGGCAGCGT
>NZ_LBHW02000044.1:0-45392 GCF_001005835.2 Achromobacter sp. LC458 | reverse complement strand
CTGTTGCTGGTTGACGACCACCCGCTGGTACGCGACGGCCTGCGGTTGCGGCTGGAAACCGTGCCCCGCCTTCAGGTCGTGGGCGAAGCCGGCAACGCCGCCGCCGCGCTGGCATTCCTGGCCGCGTGCCAGGCCGAAGCCCCGCTTGGCGACACCCTGCCCCACTTGGCGCTGATGGACCTGAACATGCCGGGCGGCGGCGGGCTGGAACTGACGGCGCAGCTGCACGAACGCTATCCGCAGATTGCCGTCCTGGTGCTGACCATGCACGACAACCCGGAATACATGGTGCAGGCGGTCAAGGCCGGGGCGCGCGGCTATCTGCTCAAGGATGAGCCGGCCGAGGAAATCGTGACGGCGATCAGCGCCGTGATGGAAGGCCGCAGCTATTTCAGCGCGTCCGTCGCGGTGCGTTTGTCGCAGGCCAGCGCACCGGCCACCCTGCTGACGCAACGGGAACGCGACGTGCTTCGCCACATCGCCACCGGCCAGGCCAACAAGCAGATCGCGCACGCGCTGGGCCTGTCGGTGCGCACGGTGGAAACGCACCGCTTGAACATCAAGCGCAAGCTGGGTATCGACGGGCAGGCCGAACTGATCAAGTACGCGGTGGAAAACCGGGGGGTTTGACGAGCGACCGAAGGCTGGGCCGGGCGTCGCATGAATGCGGCTTTTACCTTGCCCTGACCCACCTATGAACCGCCCATGGCGTGGGGTTACCCATGATTGCAAGCGCGCGCTGCGGTAGACTTGCCTGCATTCCCGCGTCGCCGACGCGGCACGCGACAATGCCACGATGAACGTGTGGCCCCTGGAGTCCCCCATGTCATTGGAAAAGAACTACACCGCCATTCTCGAAGCGCTAGGGGAAGACCCAAGCCGCGAAGGGCTGGCCGATACGCCCGCCCGCGCGGCCAAGGCCATGCGCCACCTGTGCCGGGGCTACGCGCAGAACCTGGACGAAATCGTGAACGGCGCGCTGTTCACGTCCGATACGCGCGAAATTGTTCTGGTCAAGAACATCGAACTGTATTCGCTGTGTGAACACCACATGCTGCCCTTCATCGGCAAGGCGCACGTGGCGTATCTGCCGGCGGGCAAGGTGCTGGGCCTGTCCAAGGTGGCCCGCATCGTTGAAATGTACGCGCGCCGCTTGCAGATCCAGGAAAACCTCAGCCGCCAGGTGGCCGAGGCCGTGCAGAAGGTGACCGGCGCGGCCGGCGTGGCCGTGGTGATCGAAGCGCAGCACATGTGCATGATGATGCGAGGCGTTGAAAAGCAGAATTCGTCGATGGTCACGTCCGTGATGCTGGGCGAATTTCATGACAACCCGTCGACCCGCGCCGAATTCCTCAGCCTGATCCGCTGATCGTTCCAGCACGCCACAACGGGCGGTGCGGCCAAGCTGGCTGCACCGCCCGTTTCACTTGGCATTGAATCCGCGGAGATAGCACCCGCCGACGTCCTTGCTCGGTGGATTGCGCGATGGCATTTCGAGCCCATCGCCTCGTTTTGCAGCGTCTGCGCGCACCCGCCCGGATATCCGCCTGAATTCGCGGAATCGACCGGCTTATCACGGGCAATTGAAACGCCCCAAATCCCCACCGCAAGCCTCCGTTTTCAAGCGAACGGAGGGCGCCGACGCGCTCTACATTGAAGTCATTCGCAGCCCCCTCACAATCATTACGCTGCGAACCGCGGCCTAGCAATCGGAGCCGCCACAGCCTCCGAAAGCGAACGTCGTGAGATGTCTAGTTGTTGTTTGAAGTTGCAGTCGTCGCAGCAAAAACGGTGTCGTCGCCTTCCCCCCCCCCGATCTGACACACCGTTCGCAGCAGCTTTACCCCGACCGGCCTGCCGGTCGGGGCATTTTTAAGACTCTTCCAATTCACAAGAGCGTTATTAGCCGTCAGCATGACGGGTCGCCTGGCGTGCACGCTTCATCGCTGCAATCGTTGCGCCAGTCCGTTTGCACAAGACCGCCAATTTGCAGGTTCGCGCCTTGGCGCGGCCCCGCAAGCCAGCGGCGTCCATTCGATGCAGCAACCCATGAAAGTCCTCGTAATCGACAATGACAAGACCTCGGCGGAAGCACTGAGCCATACGCTTGCCGAGCAAGGCCAGATCGTCCACATTGCCACCGATGGAGTAAGCGGCCTACGCATTGCAAAAACATTTCCGTATGACCTGATCCTGCTTGATGTGCAGCTACCCGTGATGGACGGTTTCACCGTGCTGCGGGAACTGCGCAAGGAAAGCAATGTGCCGGTGCTGATCGTCTCGGCGCGCGACGAACTGCAAGCCCGCGTGCAAGGCTTGAGCGAAGGCGCGGACGACTACCTGGCCAAGCCCTATGCCACCTGCGAGCTGGTCGCGCGCATGAAGGCGATCAACCGGCGATCCTCACCGGCCGACGAGCCCAGCACGCAACACGTCTTGCGCGTGGGCGATCTTGAACTGCAACTGCTAAGCCGCAAGGCCTTGCGCGAAGGCCAACGCATCCGGCTGACCGCGATTGAATTCGCGCTGCTTGAACGGCTGATGCGCAAGCATGGCGAAGTGCAGTCGCGCATGAACCTGGCGGCGCACGTGTGGGGCATCAACTTTGACCGTGGCACCAACGCCATCGACGTGGCCGTGCGCAGGCTGCGCATGAAAATGGACGACCCCTTCAGTTCGCGCCTGCTGCACACCGTCTGGGGCCTGGGCTACGTCCTGGAACAACGCGACCCGCCCTACTGATTAATGCGCGCCGCGCTCACGCCCGGCGCGCATCGGCTCATGCGTCACATCATCATCGCGCCACGCTCCTCACGGACCGTGGCGCGCGGCCGCAGGTAACGGCCCTTGCCCGGTTCGCCTTGCACCTGGCTGCCGTCATACACCAGTTCGCCACGGCGCCACGTGCCAAACACATGCACGGTGTAGGGCCGACCGAACGCCTGCTCAGGCTGCGCCGCCGACCGCCCGGGCGCCAGCACGACGAAGTCCGCGTCCTTGCCGATATCGAACGAGCCCTTGCGGTCGTCCAGCAGGAAATGTTCGGCGGGCTTTTGCGATAGCAGTCGGACCACCAGCGTGGGCGACAGGCCGCGCGATTCGCAGCCGGACCACAGCGCGGGCAAGAGCAGGTCGGGCCCGTAGTCCACGGTGGGGGCCGAGTCATCACCGGCGTCGTCGCCGCGCGCCTGGTATCCACTGGACACGAAGGTGCACATGTCGGTGGCCAGCCGCCGCCACAGGGCGTCGACCTCGACACTGGGACGCAGCAAGGGGTAGTCGTCGGCTGATCCACCAAACTGCTGCATCGCATCTTCGGTGCTCATGACCAGGCTGCGCAGGCTGGTTTCGATGGTGACCCAGTGCCCGGCCTGGCGGTAGCGGGCGCACATGGCATAGCCTTCTTCGGACCACACATCCGCCGCCTGCATGCGCACCCCGGCCGCCGCGCCGACGCGACACAGCAGGCGCGTGGTCAGGCCTTCGATCAGGGGCAGGTTGGCGCGGGCCAGCACTTCCCTGCCCGCCCGGCCGGCATCCAGCAAGCGCCGCGCGTTACGGCTGGCCGTCAGCCGCGCGTGGTTGTGCATGCTGCACGCCAGGCCGAAGCGCGCAATGCCCTGAAAAGCCTGCAATAAATCGCTTTCGTGATGGGCAAAGCGGTTGCGCTCGTGCTCGAACGTGGGAATGGAAAAGGCGCACACGCCGCCGCTGGCCAGAGCGTCAGCGGCATCCAGGCCGTGCTGGGTGTTGACGGTGCCCGCCACCGCCACGTCCACATGCGCCTCACGCCCGATGCGCGAGACCATCGCATCCAGCTGCGCGCGGCTGGCGACCACCTCGGCGTGTTCGTAAGGCATGTCCACCAGCGTGGTCACACCGCCCGCGGCTGCCGCCCGGGAGGCGCGGCGGATGCCGCAGCCATCGGCCCAGCCGCCGATATACGTACGGCTGTCGACGGCGCCCGGTAGCACCCACAAGCCGCGCGCGTCCACCAGATCCCGCGCGGCGGGCGGGCTGTGGCTGCCCATTGCCGCGATCTTGCCGTCCATGATCCCCAACCAGCCGTCTTCCAGAATGCTATCGGCGTTGACCAGCGAACCGCGTATCACCATGTCGAAATCGCTCATTGTTTTCTTCTTGTCGTGAGGGCACGCGGCCGACCGGCTGCCCGGCTTTGCGCACGTGCGTAGCGTTGATCGACCGCTGGCCTATCCCCACGGAACCGGCCAGCGGATACTACCGGGCGGGCGCCAGATCCTCCTTCCGGCGCCGCTTCGTCAGAACACCTGCCAATCGTCCTGCACGGCCGCACCCAGGCCCGCCGGCGCGGGCGCCGCTGCCGGGCGCTGCAACGCCACGCGCTTGCGCGGCGCCCCCGCCCGGGCCGGGTTCGTCTGGTTTGCCGTGGATGCATTCGACACACGCGCATCGGGCATGTCGATGACCACGCGCGGCGATACGGTGAAGACGGCGACGGTTTGCGCCAGACCTTCGGCCTGGTCGCGCAGCGCGCGCGCCGATGCGGCGGCCTGCTCGACCAGCGCCGCGTTCTGTTGCGTGGCCTCGTCCATGCTGGACACGGCCAGGTTCACCTGGTCGATGCCTTGGGCCTGCTCGCTGGATGCCGCGGCAATTTCACCCATGATGTCGGTCACCCGGTGCACGGCGCTTTCGATTTCGCGCATCGTTTCGCCGGCCAGCGCCACCTGCTGCGCGCCCGCCTGCACCCGGCCGGCCGAGTCGGCGATAAGTTGCTTGATCTCGCGCGCGGCCAGCGCGCTGCGTTGCGCCAGCGCCCGCACTTCACCGGCCACCACGGCAAACCCCTTGCCCTGGTCCCCCGCGCGCGCCGCTTCCACGGCCGCGTTCAGCGCCAGGATGTTGGTTTGAAACGCAATGCCGTCGATGACCGACACGATGTGCGTGATCTTGGCCGAACTGGCGCTGATGTCCTGCATGGTGCCGACCACGTCGGCCACCACCGCCGCGCCCCGCCCCGCCACCTGCGACGCGCCTTCGGCCAGCTGGTTGGCGCGCAGCGCGTTGTCGGCGTTTTCCTTGACGGTTACCGCCAGCCGGCCCATCGACAGCGCCGTTTCTTCCAAGGTAGCGGCTTGCTGTTCGGTACGCGACGACAGCAGCACATTGCCTTCGGCGATGTCGCGCGTTCCGTGGCTGATCTGGTGCACGCTTTGGCGGACGGCGGCGACCGTCTTGGCCAGGCTGGCCTGCATGCGTTGCAGGCCAAGAAAAAGTTGACCCATTTCATTGTGCGATTTGATCTCGATCGGGTTGGTCAGATTGCCGTCGGCGATGCTTTGAAAATGCGCGCCGGCGCGCAGCAAGGGGCGTAACACCGAGCGGCTGACAAACAGCGCCGCGCCGATACTGAGCAACACGGCCACGGCAAGCAGCGCCGCGATCAGCGTATTGGCGCGCACGTGCTGGGTGGCGGCGGCTTCGACAAAGCCGTTGGTCTGGGCGTCTACATAGCGCAGATAGCCGGCCACTTCGTGGTCGAACGCCAGGTGGGCGCCCTGCACCGCGTCCATCTGCAAGGCGAACGCCCGGGCGTCCTGGCCGCGCATGGATTCGAACTGTTCGGCGGCCAACGAGTCGTAAAGCTTGAACGCGGCCGCCACCGGGGCCGCCTTTTCCTGCAACGCGGGCGCGCGCACCTCGCTGGCGAACGCATCGAACCGCTCGCGCGAGCGTCGCCACAGGTCTTCGGCACGCGCGGCGTCGGCATCGCTTTCCGTGATGCGGCCGACCTGCCGGTTGATCATCGCGGCGTCCATCGCCAGGCGTGCGCGCAGCATCAGGGTGTAGGCCTCGTAAACGGGCACGACGCGCATTGAATAGGCTTCGTTGACCTGGCCCAGCTTGGCGTTGCTGGAGCGTGTGTCCAGCCAGGCCGCGCCGTTGGCGACCAGCATGCCGGTGAAGAACAGCGCAAGCAAAATGCCCAGACAGCTGCGGACTTTCAAGTGAGTGAACATACGACCTCGAAGGAATTCATGACCCCGGGGCAGCAACGCGCGCCAGCGGGGACTGAGGGCCTGGGGTGTCCACCGCGCCCGCTGGGTCGGACGAAACGAATGTATCCCAGCGCCTCCGACAAATCGTTAACAAATGAATGACATTTCCGTCACCGCGAAAGCGATGCTTTGGTGCTATCGACGAGCGCTGGCGCGGGCCTCGGGCATTTGGCCGATAGCCGCTGGACGATGCCGGGAACCACCATGGGCACATCCCGCCCGCGCGCGGCTCGGGTCGCCGCTTTGGCACCTACTGAACCGCCCATCTGGACCTAGCGTTCTGGCCCTATCCGGGCAAACTGGCACCAGGCCGCACCGGCACAAAGCCGGTCGCGTCGGGGCGCGGCCCACTCTCTTTCGGAGATCACCATGAACGCGATTTACCGCCTCATCCGCCGCTGCACCCTGGCCGGCCTTGCCGCTGCGCTGGTGGCCGCGCCCGCTTACGCCCAGACCAAGCTGGTGGTGGGCTATCAACAGATCGTGGGCCCGTTTTTGTCGTCCATTGCCGATGGCAGTTTCGATGCCGCATTAAAAGAAGCCGGGTACCAGGTCGACTGGCGCCAGTTCACGTCCGGCGGGGATATTTCGACGGCGCTGGCCTCGGGCAATGTACCGGTGGGGGTGCTGGGGTCGACCGGCATCACATCGGCCGCCACGCGCGGCGTGGACCTGCAACTGTTCTGGATCCTGGACAACATCGGCAAGTCCGAAGCACTGGTGGCGCGTAACGGCTCGGGCATCAACAGCACGGCTGATTTGAAGGGCAAGCGGGTGGCGACGCCGTTTGTATCGACGTCACACTTTCACCTATTGGTGGGCCTGGACCAGGTATGGAAGATCAACCCGCGCGACGTGCGCATCCTGAACATGCAGCCGCCGCAGATCGTGGCCGCCTGGCAGCGCGGCGACATCGACGCCGCCTACGTCTGGCCGCCCGCGCTGACCGAAATTGAAAAGACCGGCAAGGTGATTGCCGATTCCGAAGCCATCGGCCGCGCCAGCGTGCCCACGTTCGACGGCATCGTCGTGGACCGCGCCTGGGCCGCGAAGAACCCGAAGTTCATGGCCGCCTTCACCGGCGTGCTGGCCAAGTCCTATGCCGACTACCAGGCCAACGGCGCCAAGTGGACGGCGGAATCGCCCCAGGTCAAAGGCATCGTGCGGCTGATCGGCGGCAAGCCGGACGACATCATCGGCGCGCTCAAGCTGCTGGTGTTCCCGACCGCGCAAGAGCAGGCGTCGCCGACATGGCTGGGTGGCGGCAAGGAATCCGGCGCGGTGCGCGCGCTGGACGCCAGCGCCAAGTTCCTGAAGGACCAGAAGCAGATCGACCGGGCGCTGACTGACTACAGCCCGCACGTGACCGACCAGTACGCGAAGGCGGCGGCCAAGTAGGTAGCACGGCTGTCTTCGGAAAGGACGCCCGCCTAGACGCGGGCGTCCCGTTACAAGGGGAATCCGCATGAACCACCCGACCCTGCCCGCCGCCCAGGCGCTGCGCGCGGACCATGTCAGCGTCACTTATCCCGGCTTGCACGACAGCGGGCCGGTCATCGCGCTGCAAGACGTCAACCTGACCATCGAGCCCGGCGAGTTCGTCGTGGCGCTGGGCGCGTCGGGCTGCGGCAAGACCACCTTGCTTAGCCTGCTTGCCGGCTTTCTGTCGCCCACCGAAGGGCAGATCACGCTAGGCGGGCGGCCCATCATTGGCCCGGGCGCCGACCGGGGCGTGGTGTTCCAGAAGCACGCCCTGCTGCCTTGGCTGAACGTGCTGGAGAACACGGAATTCGGCCTGAAGCTGCAAGGCGTGGACAAGGAAACGCGGCGTGCCCGCGCCCGCCGCAACCTGGAACTGGTGGGCTTGCAGGACTTTCACCGTCACATGATCTACCAGCTGTCCGGCGGCATGCAGCAACGCGTGGGCATTGCGCGCGCGCTGACCTGCGACCCCGCCATGCTGCTGATGGACGAACCCATGGCGGCGCTGGACGCGCTGACGCGTGAAACCATCCAGGAACTGCTGCTGGATATCTGGCGCCAGACCAACAAGATGTTCTTCTTCATTACCCATAGCGTGGAAGAGGCGCTGTTCCTGGGATCGCGGCTCATCGTCATGTCGCCGCGCCCGGGGCGCATCACGCACACCTTCACGCCGGATTTCAACCGGCGCTACCTGGAGACCCGCGATGGCCGCCGCATCAAATCCAGCCCCGACTTCATCGCCATGCGCGAGCAAGTCCTTGGCATCATCTACGGCGACGAGCTTGCCGCCCACGAGCCCGCCCGCGAGCCGGCCCATGCGTGAATCGCGCGGGGGCCGCAAGCCGGCCGCCCCCGGCAAGGTCTATGGCGCCCCCGGCGCGGGCTACAGCGGCCACATCAGCCTGATCACCAGCATTGCGCTGGTGGCGCTGTGGTTCCTGGTGACCAGCACCGGCTGGGTCAAGCCGCTGTTCCTGCCATCGCCCTTTGCCGTGTACGACAAGTTCGTGTCGGCCATGACCGACGGCGTGGCCAATTCCACCTTGGCCGAACACGCCATGGCCAGCCTGACACGTGTGTTCTCGGCATTTTTCCTGGCCTGCATCACGGCGGTGCCGGTCGGCATCCTGATGGGCGTCAACCGCTACGCGCGCGGCATCTTCGACCCGCCCATCGAGTTCTACCGCCCCCTGCCGCCGTTGGCGTACCTGCCGCTGATCATCATCTGGTTCGGCATCGGGGAGTTTCCGAAGATCCTGCTGATTTATCTGGCGATCTTTGCACCCATGGCGATCGCGGCGCGCGCCGGGGTGCGGTCGGTATCCATCGAACAGATCCATGCGGCCTACGCCATGGGCGGCACGCCGATGCAGATCGTGTGGCACGTGATCCTGAAGGCGGCCATGCCCGAGATTTTCACGGGCCTGCGCATCGGCATCGGCGTGGGGTGGACCACGCTGGTGGCCGCTGAAATGGTGGCAGCGGACCGGGGTCTGGGCTTCATGGTGCTGAACGCCGCGCAGTTCCTGGCCAGCGACATCGTCATCATGGGCATCATCGTGATCGGCGTATTCGCCTTCGCCTTCGATCTGCTGGTGCGGTATGTGGAGAAATTTGCCATCCCCTGGAAGGGACGCATCTAGCCGCGCGGGCCGATGGGGTGGGCTGATGGCGCGGCCCCGATTGCCCTGCCCGGCCGCTGCACGCGCCCGGCAGGGCAATCCCCCATTCCGCGCCAAAGGGGCGTCCTCTATCCTACCTACCGGATCGCGCGGCGGCCCTTGCCTTGAGGCCCCGCGCCGCCATCACAAGGAGCCGTCATGTCCAGCCAGGCCGCGATGCAAAAGCCTGTGATGTGGGAACGCCTGTTCGAACGGGAAAGCGCGCCCAACCTCAGCCTGCAAGGCCGCGTGCGCCAGATGCTGGTGTCGGCCATTCTTAGCGGGCACCTGCCGCCTGGCATGCCGGTGCCGTCCAGCCGCCAGTTGGCCGACCAGCTTTGCATTGCGCGCAACACGGTGGTCTTTGCGTACCAGCAACTGGTCAGCGAAGGGTATCTGGTGTCGCGCGAACGTAGCGGCCATTTCGTTTGCGATTCAGTGATGCAGGGGCATTCGGGGTCGGTGCCCGATCCGACCGCCGCCATGCTGGACGTTGAGGCCCCGCAACGCGTGCGCTGGGACGAGCGCTTGCGCTTTCGGCCATCGCAACAGCGCAATATCACCAAGCCGCAAGACTGGCAGAAGCAGCCCTACCCGTTTGTGTACGGCCAGTTCGACGCAGACCTGTTTCCCACCGCCGAATGGCGCGAATGCTGCATCAAGGCGCTGTCGGTACTGGACATCCGCAGTTGGGCGCCCGACCTGATCACGCACGACGACCCCGCGCTGATCGAACAGATCCGCACGCAGGTATTGCCGCGCCGGGGCGTGTGGGCGGATGCCGAAGAAATCGTGATCACCGTGGGTGCGCAGCACGCGCTATATCTGCTGGCGGACCTGCTGGTCAACGAAGACACCGTGGTCGGCATGGAAGACCCCGGCTACCCCGACGCCCGCAACATCTTTGCCAGCCATACGCGCCACTTGCTGCCGATGCCGGTGGACGAAGGCGGGCTGTGCACGGGCACGCATCTGCTGGGCTGCGACTATGTGTTTGTGACGCCGGGGCATCAATGCCCCACCACCGTCACGCTGTCGATGGAACGCCGCGAAACCCTGCTGGCCTTGGCGCGACAGGCCGACAGCATGATTATCGAAGACGACTTCGAAAGCGAAAGCCGCTGGGGCGAAGGCGCGATTCCGGCGCTGAAAAGCCAGGACCGTGACGGGCGGGTGATCTATGTCGGCAGCCTGGCGAAGTCGTTCGCGCCGGGCCTGCGCATCGGCTATATCGTTGCCCCGCGCGAGCTGACCCGCGAACTGCGCGCGCTGCGCCGGCTGATGCTGCGGCACCCGTCCGCGTACATCCAGCGCGCGTTTTCGCTATTCATTTCGCTGGGCCATCACCATTCGCTGCTGCGCAAACAGTCGCAAGCGTATCAACGGCGCGGCGCGGAACTGGCGCACGCGCTGGCCCGGCACCTGCCCGACTTCGCGCCCACGCCCATCACGGGGTCGTCGTCGTGCTGGCTGCAAGGCCCACCCTGGCTGAACGCGGCGCAGCTGTCCGAGGCGGCGCTGGCCGAGGGCGTGGTGGTGGAACCGGGCGACGTCTTTTTCATGAACGGGGCCGACGCGCCCCGCAACTTCCTGCGCGTGGGATTCACGTCGATACGGCCCGAACTGATCGAACCGGGCATCGCAAAACTGGCGCAGGTGGTGCGCCGGTATCGGCTGCGGGCGGCGGCGTAGGCGCGGGCCGCGTTCGGCACGCAGTTCAGCTTGCACGCTACGGGGGCCCGCCACCGATGCACGACACCTGTGCACGCTACAGATGCTCGTCCCGCAGGTGATACCAGCGATACAGCAGCCCCTGCCCCAGCCGCCTGAACGGGGCGAACAGGTGCCCGGGCAGCGGTGAATCGTAGATGGGCAGGTTCCAGGGCGCGCCGTCCTGGCCCATCATCCGCTGGGCCAGCCGCTTGCCGGCCTGGGCCGAGAACGCCACCCCGTTGCCGCCGTAGCCAAAGGCGTAGTACACGGGCTGGGACGGGTCGGGCTGCGTTACGCGCGGCATCATGTCGTGGCTGACGTCGACCCAGCCCCACCACGAATACGCCACCTCGACATCACGCAGCGACGGAAACTTGCGCGCCAGCCCCTCGCGCAGCAAGGCCAGGTGGCGCGGGTGCTGGGCGTCGGCGCCGCGCAAGGCGCTACGGCTGCCGATCTGCATGCGGCCGTCGGGCAGCAGGCGGTAATAGAAACGCAAGGTGCGGGTGTCGGTGATGAACACGGTGCTTTTCAGGCCGGCGGCCTCGCGCTCAGCGTCCGAGAGCACACGCGTCACCATGGAATTGGACAGCACCGGCATGATGCGATTGTCCAGCAGCGGGTTGACGCCCTGCGCCGTGTAGCCGCCGGTGGCAAACGCCACGCGGCGCGCACGCACTACACCCGCCGGGGTTTGCAGGGCGATGGCGCCATTGTCGCGGCGCCAGCCCAGCACCGGGCTGGACGGATGCACGCGCACGCCCAGCGCGCGCGCCTGGCGTAAATAGTCATACGCCAGCTTCAAGGGATGCACGCCCACGCCGTCGGGCTCGTGCATGGCCCCGACGGCCTCGTGATCGTGCACATAGCGTTCACGCAACTCGCCCTGGCTGAGCATGCGAGCGTCGTAGCCAAACACCTCGCGCATGACGCGCGCCTCGTTTGCCAGGAACGCCATCTTCTTCTGCCGATGCGCGGTGTACAGATGCCCGCCGGGCTGCGCGTCGCAATCGACCTGGGCCACCAGGCTTTTCCAGTATTCGAACCCTTCGCGGATTTCGGCGTCCAGGCGCTTGGCGGTATCCATGCCCCAGCGGCCGATCCATTGCGACCGGTACAGACGCCCGGAGGCATTCTGCCCCTGCCCGCCATTGCGGCTGGTGCAGCCCCACACGGCGCGGTTGGCTTCCAGCACCAGCGCGCGCACGCCGAAGTCGCGCGCCAGTGTCAGCGCGGCGGACAGGCCCGTGAAGCCCGAACCCACAATCACCACATCGGCATCCACGTCGCCCTGGATGGGGCCATCGTCTTCGGGCGGTGCGCCCGCGGTGGCGACCCAGTAGGTGGGCGCGTAGTCCTGCCCCTGGCCGGGTGGCGACACCAGCGGATCGTACGTGGGGTTGTAGGCGTTGACGCGTGGGGCGGCGGCCGGCGCCGGGCGCGTAGTGTCGAAGGACATTTGGGTATCCATGCGCGTCTCACGCCCGGGCGGGCAAGGCGGGCCGCTGCTTGCGGAACGCGTTCTTCACGCGGATCTTGCCGTCTTGAAAGGTGAAGATATCGACCATGTCGGCCTCGACGCGCGTGCCGTCGGCCGCCGTTCCCGTGAACGTGCATTCCGACACGCCACGATCGCCCGCCACCCAATGCCGGCCGTTGTTCCATTGCGCATCCGGGAAGTTCTTCCAGGCCGCCGCGAAGGCCGTGCGGACGGCTTCCGACCCCGTGTGCCGGCTGCCGCAGGCGTCCGGTCCGCCGACGGTCTCGAACACGCAGTCTTGCGTCATGAAGCGCATCAGCGCGTCGATATCGTGGCGGTTCCAGGCGGCCGCGAATTCGGCCAGCATGTCGGCGGTGACGGTGTTTGGCATTGCCTGCTCCCTGTGTCGAAATACCCGTCGCAAAGCGCGCGCGGGCGTCTGGACTCAAGGTACGTGGCGGGGGTGGCAGGGTCTAGAACCAGACGCGGCAAATCGCTTGCACCAGAATTTTCCGGGTTCAAGCGTCGCGTGCTGCCAGCAAGGCACGGGCGTGCAGCACCGCGATGGCGCAGCTGTTGACGCGCGCCTGCACGGAGTCGGACCGGCTGGTCAGCAGCACCGGCACGCGCGTGCCCAGTACCAGCCCGGCGGTGTCCGCGCCGGCCAGCCAGGTCAGCTCCTTGTAGAGCATGTTGCCCGCTTCGATGTCGGGCGCCAGCAGGATGTCGGCGTCGCCCGCCACGCGCGACACAATGCCCTTTTCCTGAGCCGCCTGTCGCGAAATGGCGTTGTCGAACGCCAGCGGGCCATCGATGTCGCCGCCACGTATCTGCTGGCGGTCGGCCATCTTGGACAGGGCCGCCGCGTCCAGCGTGGCGGGCATGGCGGGGTTGACGGATTCCGTGGCGCACAACACCGCCACCTTGGGCCGGCCGATGCCCAGCGCTTGCGCCAGGTCGATGGCGTTTTGCGCGATGTCGGCCTTTTCCATCAGCGTGGGCGCGATGTTGACCGCCGCGTCCGTCAGGATGAACAGCTTGGCGTAGGCGGCAACGCCCATCACAAAGGCATGGCTGACGCGCCGGCTCGTGCGCAAACCGGATTCGCGCGACACCACGGCGGCCATGAAGTGTTCGGTATGCAGGCTGCCTTTCATCAACATCTGCACGGCGCCGTCGCGCGCCAGCCCCGCCGCCGTCTGCGCGGCCAGGCATTCGTCATCGGGCGTGTCGACGATGTCGAAGTCGCCCGGCCGCAAGCCCGCCTGTGCCAAGCGGTCAAGCAGCTTGCGCGCCGGCCCCACCAGCACGGGCTCGATATGGCCGGCGCGCTGCGCCTGCACGGCGGCATCCAGACTGGAGGCCGACATGGGGTACGCCACCGCCGTGCGCAAGCGGCCCGCCGACAGCGCGGCATCGCGCAGGGGCGCGAACAATTGATCGCTAGCCATACGGCGGGCTCCTGGTCTCTGGCGGCGGCTGGCCTTAACGCCCAACCGGATCGATCGGCAACGGCACCTCGCCCGCCTGGAACGGCTGGTTGACGTAGCGCTTGTACTTGTCCAGAAAGCGCACGGGCTGCTTCAGCGCGTCGCGCCGGAACGGATCGCCCAGCTCTTGGCTGACCATCATTTCCAGCACCGTGGTCTTGCCTTCGGACTGCGCCTGGCACGCCGCCTGCAACGCCGCGCCCACCTGGTCCGCGTGTTCGACGCGGATGCCCTCGGCGCCCATGGCGCGCGCCAGCTCGGAAAAATTCGGGTTCAGCAGATTGCTGCCCACGAAGCGGCGGCCATAGAAGTCCACCTGATTTTTCTTTTCCGCGCCCCACTGGCCGTTATGGAACACCACGGCCGTGACCGGGATCTTTTCGCGCACGCAGGTCAGCAATTCCTGAAAGCTCATGCACCACGCGCCGTCGCCCACATAGGCCACCGCCGGGCGGTCCGGGCGGCCCAGCTTGGCGCCGATCAACGCGGGCAGCGCGTAGCCGCAGTTGCCGAAGCTCATGGCGGCCAGCATGGAGTTCGGCTCGTCAAAGCGCAGATAGCTGTTGGACACCGAGCAGATGTTGCCGATGTCGGTGGACACCATGACATGCTTGGGCATCGCGCGTTCCAGCTCGCGCAGCATGCGCCGTGGGTGCATGCGGCCGCCGCCTTGTTCGATGATGTCCAGGCTCCAGTCGTCGCGTTCGTGCGACCAGCCATCCAGCTCGGCTTCCCAGGCGGCCTTTTGCGAGGCGATGTCGTCACCGCGCGCGGCCTTGGTGCGCACGCAAGCGACGTCACGCGACTTCAACTTTTCGGTCAGCGCGGCGGCGGCGGGCCTGGCGTCGCCGCAGATGCCGACCGACACGGGCCGCACCAGCCCCAGCATGCGGTGGTCGGCATCCACCTGAATGATGCGCGCGCCCAGCGGCCAGTAGTCCAGGCCGTGCTGCGGCAAGGTGCCGAACGGCCCCAGCCGCGTGCCCAGCGCCAGCACGACGTCGGCTTGCGACAGCAGCTTCATGCCGGCCTTGGCCCCTTGATAGCCCAGCGGGCCGCACCACAGCGGGTGGCTCGCGGGAAAGGCGTCGTTGTGCAGATAGCTGGTAACGACCGGCGCGCCCAGCAGTTCGGCCAAGGCCACGCATTCCGCCTGGCCCTCGGAAAACAGCACGCCGCCGCCCGCCACGATGACCGGGAATTTGGCCTCGGCCAGCAGCCGCGCCGCCGCTTCCAGGTCTTCTTCGGCGCCCGGCCCCCGGCGCACGCGGCGCGGTTCGGGGATGGCCACATCGATCTCGCCGTAGAAATAATCGCGCGGGATGTTCAGCTGCGTCGGGCCGCGTTCGGCCATCGCGTTGTCAAAGGCCTTGGCGGTGAATTCCGCCATGCGATCCGGCCGGTTCACGTGCGCCTGGTACTTGGTGATGCGCGAAAAAATGGGCAGCTGCTCGGTTTCCTGAAAACCGCCCAGGCCCATGCCGGCCGTGCCGGTTTCGGGCGTGATCGCCACGACGGGGCTGTGCGCCCAGTACGCCGCGGCAACGCCGGTGACGAAGTTGGTGATGCCCGGCCCGTTCTGGGCGATGCACACGCCGTGGCGGCCGGTCACGCGCGAATAGCCGTCGGCCATGTGGGCGGCGCCCTGCTCGTGCACGGTGGGCACGAAGCGGATGCCGGCGGCGGGGAACAAGTCCAGCGCGTCCATGAAGGCCGAACCCACAATGCCGAATACGTCCTTGACGCCCTGCGCGACCAACGTTTCAACGAACGCTTCACTGGGGGTCATGTGTTGCTTGCTGCTCATGGTGTGTCTCCTGGCAGGCCGGCGCTGTGGGAGGTGGCACGCGGGGCGGTTGCCCGCATCGTGCTTGCATCGTGGCCGGGGTGAATCGATACTGCCGGAGAAATCCCGCGTTTCCCATCCCACTGCGTTCCATTTTCTGCAAAATCCGTACGACGATGGCGCCCCGGCAGCTGAATCTTCAAATATTGAAAGATGAAAGACGAATCCTCTGCCGCGCTACGCGCGCTGACCCTCTTGGAACAGGTGGCCCGGTCCGACGCGCCGGTGTCGCTGGCGGCCCTGACCGACGCGACGGGCCTGCCCAAGCCCTCGGTGCTGCGCATCCTGACGCGGCTGGTCGACGCCGGGATGCTGCTGCGCGAACCCGCCGGCAAAAGCTATGTCAGCGGCCCCCGGCTTAGCGCCCTGGCCCGCGAGACGCTGCTCAATTCCCCCTTGCGCGGTGAACGCCATCGCATCCTGGACAGCCTGGTCGACGAAATCGGCGAAACCTGTAACTGCACCATGCTGGATGGCGACGAAGTCATTTACCTGGACCGCGTGGAAACCGCCTGGCCGCTGCGGGTGAACCTGCAAACGGGTTCGCGCGTGCCGCTGCATTGTTCGGCCAGCGGCAAGCTGTTTCTGGCGCACATGCGGCGCGAGGCGCGCGCGCGCCTGCTGGCCGCCGCGCCCCTGCCGCGTTACACGCCGAACACGTTGTGCGAGGTGGGCGCGCTGGAAAACGAGTTACGGGCCATCAAGAAGGAAGGCGCCAGCTTTGACCGCGAGGAATTCCTGCTGGGCATCGTCTGCATGGCCGTGCCGATCCTGCGTGGCTCGCGGGTGATCGCCGCCGTGGCGCTGCACGCGCCGGTGGCCCGCTTGTCCATCGACGGGGCGCGCGGCTGGCTGCCCCGCATGCAAGAGGCCGCCCGCGCGCTGGCCGGCACCTACGACGCTGAAGGGTAGCGGCGGGGCTGGGGCTGGGGCCAGGGCCAGGGCTGCGGGCTAGGGTCCGCCCACTCCAGGGCTTACACTGTCGGTCGACTCCGTTTTTTCGCGGTTTTTGCGAATCGCCCTATTGTGACCAACACGCCCTTTTCTACCCTTCCCCTTCTGCCCGCCCTGCTTGATAACCTGCAAAGCCTGGGGTTTGAGCAAATGACGCCTATCCAGGCGCAAAGCCTGCCGCTGATCCTGGAAGGCCGCGACATCATCGCGCAAGCCAAGACCGGCAGCGGCAAGACCGCGGCGTTTGGCCTGGGCGTGCTGCAAAAGCTGGACCCCACCCGCCTGGCGCCGCAAGCGTTGCTGGTGTGCCCCACCCGCGAATTGGCCGACCAGGTTGCACAGGAACTGCGCCGCCTGGCGCGCCTGATTCCCAACGTGAAGATCTTGACGCTGTGCGGCGGCGCCCCTGCCCGCCCCCAAGCCGAATCGCTGGCGCGCGGCGCGCATCTGGTGGTGGGCACGCCCGGCCGTATCCAGGACCATCTGGAACGCGGCAGCCTGGACCTGGCCGGCCTGACCACGCTGGTGCTGGACGAAGCCGACCGCATGGTCGACATGGGCTTCTACGACGACATCGTGGCCATTGCCTCGCACTGCCCCACCAAGCGCCAGACGCTGCTGTTCTCGGCCACCTACCCCGACAACATCCGCAAGCTCAGCGCGCGGTTTCTGCGCAACCCCGCCGAGGTCAAGGTCGAGGCGCAGCACGACGCCAGCCGCATCGAACAGATCTTCTTTGAAATCGACGAAAAAGACCGCCTGGACGCCGTGGCCCGCCTGTTGGCGCATTACCGCCCGGTGTCCACGCTGGCGTTCTGCAACACCAAGGTCCGCAGCCACGACCTGGTGGAACGCCTGCAAGCCGACGGCATCAGCGCACAGGCGCTCAATGGCGACCTGGAACAGCGCGAACGCGACGAGATCCTGATCCAGTTCGCCAACCAGAGCTGCGCCGTGCTGGTGGCGACCGACGTGGCGGCCCGTGGCCTGGACATCCAGAACCTGGGCGCCGTCATCAACGTGGACGTCACCAAGGACACCGAAGTGCACGTGCACCGCATCGGCCGCAGCGGCCGGGGCGATCAGAAGGGTTTGGCGCTAAGCCTGTGTTCGCCCGACGAAATGCGCTGGGCCAATCTGGTTGAGCAATACCAGGGCTCGCCCTTGAAGTGGGGCGACATCAAATCGCTGAAACCCAAGGCCGACCGCCCCTTGCGCGCGCCCATGGTGACGCTGTGCATCCAGGGCGGCAAGAAAGACAAGCTGCGCCCGGGCGACCTGCTGGGCGCCCTGACCGGCGACGGCGGGCTGACGTTTGAACAGGTGGGCAAGATCAACATCACGGAATTCAACGCCTACGTGGCGCTGGACCGCCAGATTGCCAAGCAGGCGTTTTCGCGCGTGTCCAACAGCAACATCAAGGGCCGGCGCTTCCGTATGCGCTTTCTTGAGGAATTCTGATTATTGGCAGGGTTCGATACGCCCGGCGGTACCGCCAGCAATTACCGCCAGGACGTGACGAAAGCTTGATGATTTTGCAGGGCATTTGCCATAATGGCGCCGCTTGACGCAGCCGCCCCGTCGGATGCGCGGCGGTGTGGGCTTGGAACCAATGGTTCGCGGTGGGTTCCAACGTAGCCTTGTCCTCCTTTAACCATCACAAGAGAAATTCACCATGATCAAGTCCGACGATACCGGCAAGCTGATCCTGCGCCTGGCTTTGGGCATCCTGATTCTGCTGCACGGCTTGTCCAAACTGATGGGCAATGGCGTTACCGGCATCAGCGGCATGCTGTCTTCGCACGGCCTGCCGGGCTTTCTGGCCTATGGCGTCTACGTGGGCGAGATCATCGCGCCCGTTCTGCTCATCGTTGGCGTGTACACGCGCCTGGGTGGCCTGATCATCGCCATCAATATGGTGGTTGCCATCTTGTTGGCGCACACCGGGCAGCTCAGCAGCATGACCAACAATGGCGGCTGGGCACTGGAACTGCAAGGCATGTTCCTGTTCACCGCGCTGGCGCTGGCCTTCATGGGCGCCGGCCGTTTCAGCCTGGCCGGCAACGGCGGACGCTGGAACTGATCGCCTCCACTGCCGCCATCGCCGTTACCCGGCGTGACGCGGCGTGACGCAAAACGGGGTCGCCATCGCGGCCCCGTTCTTTTTTCCGCAACGTTTGATACCAACGACATGCGCCGTCACGCAGGCGCAAACATCGGTCACGCGAAAGCTGTTTCGGATCGATTACAAGAGGCGAACGACTGCCATCCGGTATGGCCTAATCCTTACCAGCGCACCAAGGGCGTATGACACGCCTGGCGCAGGTAGGGAGTCAAGAACATGAAGAAGCGCCTTTTGTTGATGATGGTGATAGCCAGCACGCTGACCGGATGCGTCGTGGTGCCGGCCCGCCCGGCGTACTATCGCCCCGCGCCGGTGTATTACACGCCGCACTATTACTACCCGGCGTATCCCGCGCCGCATTACTACTACCGCGGTTATTGACCGTCGCCGTCGACGCGTCCTGAAGGAACTGCCATGACGCCCCTAGCCCGGATTTCCCGCCTGCGGCCTGCCGCCGCCCATATCGCTCTTGCCGTGTCCTTGCTGGCGACGGGCAGCGCCGCCGTGGCGCAAACCTACGACGCCCCGCCGCCCCCGCCGGGAGCGCCCGCCGCCCCTGACTACGATGGCGGCGACCCGGCATCCGCGAATCTTGCGCTGGTGGACCGCAGCCCGGAACCGCCGCCGCCCTTGCCCCAGTATGTGCAGCCGCCTGCCCCGGCCGACGGCTATCTGTGGGTGCCAGGCTACTGGAGCCGCAACCGCTACGGATTTTTCTGGGTGCCCGGCGCCTGGGTGCTGGCGCCCTATAACGGCGCCTTGTGGACGCCCGGATACTGGGGGTTCTCCAATGGGCTGTACGTATGGAGCCCCGGTTACTGGGGCCCCCACGTGGGATTCTATGGCGGCATCAATTATGGCTTCGGCTATGTCGGGCTGGGCTATGTGGGCGGTTACTGGAAGCGCGACCGCTTCTACTACAACCGCTCGGTGACGAACGTAAACGTCACGCGAGTCACCAACGTCTACAACCACACCGTGGTCGTCAACAACATCGACAACCGCCGCGTCAGCTATCACGGCGGGCCGAACGGCATCCGGCGCGCGGCGGACCCGCGCGAGCTGGCCGCCCGCAACGACCGCCATGCGCCGCCGACCGACCTACAGCGCAACTACGTGCGCGAAGCGGGCAATAACCGCGCGCAGTTCTACGACCACAACAAGGGCCGCCCGCCGCAGGCGTTTGTGGATCACCCCGATAACGGTCGCGGGCCACAGGGTGGGCGACCGGGCGGTGACAATAACCGCCCCGACCCGAATCGCGGGAATCCGAATCGGCCGGACCAAGGCCGAGGCCCGGGCCAGACCGTGGTCGGGACGCAGGCGCAACGGGATGTGCAGCAGCGGGATGTAGAGCGAGTCCAGCAGCAGATTCAACAGCGTAATCCGCAACGGGATCAGCAGCAGCGGGACCAGCAGCAACGCGATCGCCAGCAGCGAGACGTGCAGCAGCGGGATGTAGAGCGGGTTCAGCAGCAGATTCAGCAGCGAAATCCGCAAGGGGATCAGCAGCAGCGGGACCAACAGCAACGCGACCGCCAGCAACGAGACGTGCAGCAGCGGGATGTAGAGCGGGTCCAGCAGCAGATTCAACAGCGCGATCAGCAGCAGCGGAATCAGCAGCAGCGCGAACAGCAGCAGCAACAGCAACAACAGGCCCGCCAGCAGCAGGCCCGCGACCAACAGCAGCAACAAGCCCGCCAGCAGCAGGCCCGTGAGCAGCAGCAAGGCCGTCAGCAGCAGGCGCGTGAACAGCAGGCACGGGAACAGCAGCAGCAACAAGCTCGCCAACAACAAGGCCGCGAACAGCAGCAGGCGCGGCAACAGCAGGCGCGTGAACAGCCGCAGCGGCAGCCGGGCGGTGGCGGCGATGGCGGCGGCCGAGGCGGTGGCCCTAACCGTGACTGAACTGGACCCTGCGCCGCGCGCGGACTACAGTAGGCCACTTGCCGCCCACCGCCGCGCGCCCAACGATTGATTATTGGAGACTTCCATGAAGCGCCTTGTTTCTAGCCTGATGCTCTGCGGCCTGCTGGCCGCCGCATCCGCCCACGCCGCCTTGAACGTCGGGGCGCCCGCGCCCGACTTCAGCACCGACGCCTCGCTGGGCGGCAAGGTCTTCACGTTCAAGTTGAACGACGCGCTACAGCAAGGCCCGGTCGTCCTGTATTTCTTTCCCGCCGCCTTCACGCAGGGCTGCACCATCGAAGCGCACAACTTTGCCGAAGCCACCGACGAATACAAGTCGCTGGGCGCCACCGTTATTGGCGTATCGACGGACAACATCGACACGCTGAACAAATTCTCTGTCAGTGAATGCCGTGGCAAGTTCGCCGTGGCGGCGGATGCCGATGGCAAGATCATGAAGTCGTATGACGCCGTGCACGACAAGCGCCCGGAATACGCACAGCGGATTTCCTACGTGATTTCGCCGCAGGGCAAAATCCTGTACGAATTCACCGACATGAACCCCGAGTCGCACGTGACGAACACCATGCGCGCGCTGCGCGACTGGAAGGCCAAGCAGGAAAAAACCAAGTAAGAGGCGACTTCCGCAAGCCAGAAAAAAAGGCGCCGAACGGCGCCTTCGTTATTTTCCGGCCACGAGCGCGGAACGTCCTACGTGTTAAACGGCCACACGGTCGGATGCGTGCCCGGCGGACTTGACGGGCGGGTCCAACGGGCCGGCGTTTCCGAAAAGCGCGCGCCATGGCGCACGGCTACCAGCTCGCCAAACCCCGACGCCTCCGTTTCCAGCAAGCCGTCAAAGTCCGGCATGCGGCAGTCCAGCCCGCCTTCCACCCTGCCCATCCCGCGCAACCAATGCGCCGTCTGCGCCAGCGACACGCGCACGTGCCAACTGCCGCCTTCCGTTGCTTGCCGCGCCAACGCCACCTGCGCGCCAAACGCCATCAGGTAGCCCGAGGCATGGTCAAGAATCTGCATCGGCAGGGGCTTGGGCGCTTCCTGGCCAGCTGCCTGCGCCTCGGCGTGGTTAAAGCCCGTGGCGGTCTGCACCAGCGAATCGAAACCCCGTCGGTTGGCCCACGGGCCCACGTTGCCATAGGCCGATAGCGACACATACACGATGCCCGGGCGGATACGCGCGGCGTCTTCCGGCCCGAAGCCCAGCGCCGCCATCCCGCCAGGCCGATAGCCCTGTACAAACACGTGGGCGCTGCGCAGCAGGTTGCCCAGCGCGATGCGGCCGTCGGCCGTGTCCAGGTCAGCCAGCACCGAGAGCTTGCCCCGGCTGGTGTCGATGATGTTGTCGATGTTGGGCAACTGCGGCGAGTTCACCAGCATCACGTCGGCGCCATAAGCCGCCAGCGCCCGGCCACACACGGGGCCGGCGATGATGCGCGTCAGGTCCAGCACGCGAATGTCTTTCAGCGGCCGGGCGTCGTGCCCATACTTGGGCAAGGGACGCGGGTCGGCATCGCCGATGCGCTCAATGGTCATCAAGGGTTGCGCCGCCACGGCCTGGCCCTGCGGATGGCGGTCCCATTCGTCAAAGCTGCGCATCGCGGCAACCACCAGGCCCGCGTCGGCGGCCACCTGTTCAAAGTCCAGCGCTTTCCAGCGGCTCAACGCCGCCTGGACCGCGTCGCGCGTGGTGCCCTCTCCGACGGGACAGCCCAACAGGGCCAACGCGCCGTCTCGATGATGGGCAAAGTTGGCATGGATGCGCACCCAGCCCCCGTCACCGCACTGGTAGACGCCGCTGATCGGGTCCCAGATATTGGGCGTGACGCCGTTGATGGTGAAGTGGCTGCGGCATTCCTGCGCCGCGTGCAGCATGTCTACGCTGACATGCTGGCGTGCGCCGCCACGCAGGTGCCAGAGTTCGGCGGCAGCCAGGGCCGCGGCAGCCATGCTGGTCTGCGCGGCCGTCCCCACGGCGAATGAGGACGGCAATACCGGGTCGGCGCCCGTCAACATCACGTGTTCAAGGGATTCGTCGGGTAAATCGAAAGAACGCCACAACCTTTGCAGGACGTCGCGCGATGTCGTGGCGGCGGATGTGCGTCCCCGTAAAAAGGACGGGCGAAGGTCCATCAGATTTCCCATAGCGTTCAACTTTATTTTCAGTCGTTGAATCGATTACATGGCGGCGGCCCAGGCGCGTCAATACAAACCTCGCGCCAGCGTGTTTCACGGTTTGACCGGTATAGGCCATGCCGCCAGGCTCGCAACATGCTGCGCGACGTCATTCGCGTCCCCACGCTACCCAGGAGAGGCGCGGGTTCCGGGCGTCACGCGAGCGGGCGCTCGGCAAGCGCCGATTCCCCGACTGCGCGCCGTCACATCTACTCGTAGTTTTTACATCGTCTTCCAAGCGCCGGGCCAATATAGAATGCCAGCCTCGACGAACGGCAGTGCCGTCCGCCCACATTCTGCCTGGATCGCCCTCCATGAATACGCTGCTCTGGCTGCGCACCGACCTGCGCATGCACGACAACCCCGCGCTGGCGGCTGCCCGTGAAAACGGAACGGTGACCGCGCTGTTCCTGGCCGCGCCCGAACAGTGGCGCCAGCATGGCGACGCGCCGGCCAAGGTGGATTTCTGGTTGCGCAACCTGCGTGAACTGTCGCGCGATCTGGGCGAACGCGGCATTCCGCTGAAGCTGCTGACGGTGTCGGACTGGAGCGACGCGCCCCACGCGATTGCTGATTTCTGCCAGGCGCACGGCATTTCCCAAGTGCACGCCAACACCGAATGGGCGATCAACGAACGCCGCCGCGACGCCGCCGTGGCCGCCGCGCTGGACGGCATCGGCGTGGATTGGACGCTGCATCACGGCGCGACCCTGCTGCGGCCCGGCACGGTTACCACGGGCAAGGGCGACTGTTATCGCGTGTACACGCCGTATGCGCGCACCTGCCGCGAACGGCTGCGCACGGCGCCGGTGGTAGCGGTGCCCGCCCCCCGCCCGCAAACCCCGCCCAATTGGGCGGCCGACCCGCTGCCGGACGCCTTCGACGGCTTCGCCGCGCCCGGCGACGCGGTGCGCACGCTATGGCCCGCCGGCGAAACTGCCGCGGGAGACCGGCTGGACGCCTTCACCGACGGCATCATCGACGCCTATAAGGACGAACGCGATTTTCCGTCCTTGCCCGCCACCAGTTGCTTGTCGCCCTATCTGGCGGCAGGCGTACTGTCGCCCGGCCAGGCGCTGCGCGCGGCGCTGGCGTCCAATCACGGCGAGCTCGATAGCGGCAAGGCGGGCGCGGCGACATGGATCAACGAACTGCTGTGGCGCGAGTTCTATCAGCATCTGCTGGCTGCCTACCCCTCGCTGTCCATGCATCAGCCGATGAAGCCGGAGACCGCCGCCGTGCCGTGGCGGGACGCGCCGGATGACCTGCAAGCGTGGCAGCAAGGCCGGACCGGTATTCCGATCGTGGACGCGGCCATGCGCCAATTGCTGGCGCTGGGCTGGATGCACAACCGGCTGCGCATGGTCACCGCCATGTTCCTGTCGAAAAACCTGTTGATCGATTGGCGGCTGGGCGAAGCGTGGTTCATGGCGCAGCTGGTGGATGGCGACCTGGCCGCCAACAACGGCGGCTGGCAATGGAGCGCGTCAACGGGCGCCGACGCCGTGCCGTACTTCCGCGTCTTCAACCCGCTGTCGCAATCGCGCCGCTTCGATCCGCGCGGCGTGTTCCTGCGCGAATGGCTGCCCGAACTGGCCGATCTGGATGACAAGGCCATCCACGACCCCAGCCCGATGGAACGTGCGGCGGCGGGCTATCCGATGCCGATCGTCGACCTGGCGCAAAGCCGCTTGCGTGCGTTGGAAGCGTTTGGGAATTTGCCGGCGGTGGGATGAATGCGATCAAGCGCGGCGCGCGGCGGATCACGAACCCGCCGCCGCCTGCTTGTCCAGGCGCTTGATGAACACCTGCAATTCCTTTTCGACCTGCTTGTCGCCGCGCGCCTGGGCGGCCGCCACGCCCCGGTCCCACGCTGCGCGCGCCTGCTCTACGTCGCCCCGCCCCAGGCAAGCCTTGCCCAGCCATTTCCACGCGACGGAATACGCGGGGTCGAACGCCAACGCCGCGCGCAAATGGGTTTCGGCTTTTTCAAAGCTGTCTTGCTCGGCATAGGCCTTGCCCAGCGAAAATCGCAGCAACATATTGTCGGTGCCCTTGGCCAACATCGCCTCCAGGCGTTCGATCATTCCTTCCATCGGCGTGCTCCTGCTTTCGTCTTGTGCATCGTCTTGTGCAGCGTTATTGACTGCAAGCGGCCATGATAGGACGACGTGCCGCCAAGCGCCGCAATGGCCCCAGCCCGCGCCGGGTCGGCAGCGAACTGAAAATTGCGGTTTCCGCGCGTTTCAGGACCGCCCGGCGCGGGAATGTTCGGAGGATTATCCTGTCACACCGCTTATTGCCCTTTCAGGGTCTTGATTCATGATGCGATCACGAATGCTGCTGACCAACGTCGTGCCAATGCTGTGCCTGGCGCTGGCGAGCGTGGCAGCGGCGGCTGCTTCCCCTGCCGCGGCCACTGCCCCGCAAGAAGACACCCGCGCGTATGAAGCCGCCCTGGTCAACCGCATCACTTGGGGCGCCACGCCCGCCGAGCTGGCTCGCATCCGCGAGATGGGCGCGCAGCGCTACCTGCATGCGCAGTTGCACCCGGACGCCCACGCGCGGTTGCCCGCCGAGGTGCAGTCGGCCATCGATGCACTGCCCATCAACCAGGAAACCGAACAGGACGCCCAGGCGCGGCAGCGCAAGCTGCGACAAGACGCGCGCGATCTGGATCCCCAGGCCAAGCTGCAAGCGCAGCGCGACGCACGCGCGATATCGCGGCAGCGCGCCCAGGACGCCGCCAGCCGCGCCGTGTGGCGCGCGCTGTATTCGCCCGCCCCCTTGCAGGAACAGATGACATGGTTCTGGATGAACCACTTCAATGTGTTCGCGGGCAAAGGCGACGTGGGCACGTATCTGCCGCAATACGAAGAGCAAGCCATTCGCCCACACGCGCTGGGCAAATTCCGCGACATGCTGCGCGCCACCGTCAGGTCGCCCGCCATGCTGGTGTACCTGGACAACACGCGCAACGTGGCGGGGCACATCAACGAGAACTATGCGCGCGAAATCATGGAGCTGCACACACTGGGCGTGGGTGGCGGCTATACGCAAAAAGACGTGCAGGAACTGGCGCGCATCCTGACCGGCCTGGGCGTGCATAACAGCGACAAGCCACCCAAGGTCAAACCCGAATTGCGCGCCGGGCTGGTCCAACAGGGGCTGTTTTTGTTCAACCCCGCGCGCCACGATAGCGGCGACAAGGTGTTCCTGGGCCACACCATTCGCGGCGGCGGCCTGGACGAAGTCGATCAAGCCATCGACCTGCTGGCGCGCCACCCGTCCACGGCGCGCTTTGTCAGCACCAAACTGGCCGCGTACTTCGTGGGGGAATCGCCGCCGCCCGCGTTGGTGGCGCGCATGGCCAAAACCTTTCTGGCCCAAGATGGCGACATCGCGGCCACGCTGCAAACGATGATCGCCTCGCCGGAATTCGCCAAGTCCTTGAAGACCGGCGTGTTCAAGGACCCGGTGCATTACGTGTTTTCTGCTTTGCGATTGACCTATGCCGACATGCCGCCCATCCGCAATCCCAAGGCGGTGTTGTCGATGCTGCAACAGATGGGCCAGGGCATGTACCAACGCCCAACCCCCGACGGCTATCCGATGTCGCAATCTGACTGGGCGGGTTCGGGGCAGATGACACAACGGTTTGAAATTGCGCGCGCCATTGCCGCCGCACCGCAGCCGTTTTATCGCACGACAGAGGCCCCGGAGCCGGTCGCGCTGCCCAAGGCGACACCGCTGCTGGATGCCAACCCGGATCTGTTGCGCGTCCTGTCGCCCGCAACGCGCCAGGCCCTGGGCCAGGCCCGAAAACCCGTGGATGCCAATACCTACCTGCTGGCCTCGCCAGAATTCATGCGCCGCTAGGAGAACGCGATGGACCGCCGCCGCTTGCTTCAAATGATGGCCACCGCCCCGCTGCTGCTGGGCGGCAGCCGCTTGTATGCGGCGCCCGCCGCGTCGGGCAACCGCCTGCTGGTCGTCTTCATGCGCGGCGCGTACGACGCCGCCAGCCTGCTGGTGCCCACGTCCAGCGACTTCTATTACGAGTCGCGCCCCAGCATTGCCATCGCCCGGCCCGGCTCGGGCGATGGCGCCGCCCTGCCGCTGGCCGATGGCTGGGGCCTGCACCCGGCGCTGGCCGATAGCTTGCTGCCGTTCTACCGCAACAAGCAGCTGGCTTTTGTCCCGTTTGCCGGCACCGAGGACCTGACCCGCAGCCACTTCGAAACGCAGAACAGCATCGAGCTGGGCCAAGGCGCCCGCAAGGATGGCAACTACCGATCCGGGTTTCTGAACCGCTTGACGTTGGCCCTGGGCGCCAACGGTTCGCACCCCGCCGCGTTTACCTCCGATGTGCCGCAAATTTTGCGTGGCGATGCCCGCGTGCCCAACGTGGACCTGGGCGGAGCGAACAGAAAATCCCGCTTGAGCGACGCCGACAACCGCGCCATTGCCGCGATGTACCGCGACACGGACCTGCACGCGGCCGTGGACGAAGGCCAGCGCGTCATGGGCGCCACCCGGCAGGAACTGGACGCCGAAATGCAGGCCGCGAACGGCAACGCCGTGTCGACCGACAAGTTGGAAAAGGAAATCCGCCGCATCGCCCGCTTCATGACCGACCGCTACAACGTCGGGTTTGTGGATGTGGGCGGCTGGGACACGCACGTCGGCCAGGGTGCCGCCACGGGTGCCTTGGCCGGCCGGCTGGGGCAGTTGGGGCGCGCGCTGGCGGCCTATGCCGACGCGATGGGGCCGGCCTGGGGCCAGACCACCGTCGTGGTCATCAGCGAGTTTGGCCGCACGTTTCGCGAAAACGGCAACAAGGGCACGGACCACGGTCACGGCACCGTGTATTGGGTGATGGGCGGCAACGTGCGCGGTGGCCGGATTGCCGGACGCCAGGTTCCCGTCCGCCACGACACCCTGTTCCAGGACCGCGACTACCCTGTTCTGAACGAATACCGCGCCGTTTTCGCGGGCCTGTTCGCGCGCTTGTACGGGCTGGACAAAGCCCGCCTGGCGCAGGTATTCCCGGGTGTGGCCCCCGTGGATATCGGATTGGTCTGATACCCCGGCGTGCGCACGCGGCGCTACACTCCACGAGCCAATTGGCGCACCGACGCGCCCGCGTCGCAACGCCCGACACAGGAGCCCGCATGAGCACGATTTTCGATTTCACCGCCCGCGATATTCACGGGGTGGATCAATCCCTGGACACGTATCGCGGCCGCGTGCTGCTGGTCGTCAATGTGGCGTCCAAGTGCGGCTTCACGCCGCAATACGCGGGGCTGGAAGATCTGTACCGTTCGTTCCGTGACGACGGTTTTGCGGTGTTAGGCTTTCCGTGCGACCAATTCGGCCACCAGGAACCGGGCGACGAAGCCGAGATCCGTAATTTCTGCGCCACGCAGTACGACATCAGCTTTCCGCTGTTTGCCAAGATCGACGTCAATGGGGCCGACGCCCATCCGCTGTACCGCTGGCTCAAGGGCGAAAAGCCCGGCGTCTTCGGCACCGAAGGCATCAAGTGGAATTTCACCAAATTCCTGGTGGGCCGCGATGGCCAGGTCATCAAGCGCTACGCGCCCACCGACACGCCGGCGGGTTTGAAGGACGACGTGGCGCGGGCGTTGTCGGCCCCGGTGTAAGGGCTTGGGACTACGGGGCTGGGACGACGCGGCCGGGACTTCGCCCTTAGCGCAACGGCGGCAGGCGGCGGCGCACCGTATGCGCCTTGACGATGGCGGTGTTGGTTTCGGCGAACTCCGTCACGCGTTCCAGGATGCCGTCCAGATGCGAGATCGACCGCAGCACCACACGGGCGATAAAGCAGTCGTCGCCCGTGACCTTGTCGCACTCGACGAATTCCGGGATTTCCTCGATCAAGCCTTCGACGTGACGCAGCTGGCCCGGCAGCGGCCGGATGCGCACGATGGCTTCCAGCGTGTAGCCCAGCGCCACCGGGTCCACATCCAGCGTGTAGGCGCGGATGACGCCGGATTCCTCCAGGCGCCGCAGCCGGTCCGCCACGCTAGGCGCCGACATGCCTACCTGCCGAGCCAGGTCGGCCGTGGTGGTCCGCGCGTTGGCCGCCAGGGTCTGCACCAGGCGGCGATCAATACCATCCAGTACCGGGTTTTCGTTTTTTAGGTCGTTCTGCATAAATTTCACCTAAATGAAGGTTGGCGGATGAAAGCGCCACGCATTCATCATATAACCGCGTCGATGCGCCTGGGATAATTTCTCCATCAAGAACGTGGCCAGACGGCCGATGGAGACCCCCTCATGCCCCCCGCATCAGAACGCCTTGGCCTGGCGCAAATGGCCGCCGCCATGACCTTATCCGGCACCCTGGGCGTGTTTGTCCTGGAATCCGGTCAAAGCGCCTGGAACGTCGTTTTCTTTCGCTGCCTGTTCGGGGCCATGGCGCTGTTTATCTATTGCTGGTCGCGCGGCCTGCTCAAGCCCGGCCTGTTCACGCGCAAGACGCTGTTCCTGGCGCTGGTGGCCGGCGCCGCGCTGGTCATGAATTGGGTCTTGCTGTTCTCGGCGTACCGGCTGGCGTCCATTTCCCTGGCCACCGCGGTCTACAACGTGCAGCCCTTCTTTTTGATCGGGCTGGGCGTGCTGTTCCTGGGCGAACGCCCGTCACGCGGCAAGCTGGCGTGGTCCGTGGTGGCGTTTGCCGGCCTGCTGCTGGTGCTGCGCCTGACGGACACGCACGCCGGCGGCCAGGCCTATCTGTCGGGCCTGCTGCTGGGCCTGGGCGCGGCCGCGCTGTATGGCGTGACGGCGGTCATCGTCAAGCGCTTGAAGGGCGTGCCGCCGCAGGTGCTGGCGCTGGTTCAGGTGACGCTGGGCGCCGTGATGCTGCTGCCGATGGCGGATTTCAGCGCCGTCCCGACCGCGCCGCTGCAATGGGGCTATCTGGTGGCGCTGGGGTTGGTGCATACGTGCCTGATGTACATCCTGATGTATTCGGCCATCCAGAAGCTGCCGACCACGTCCACCGCCGCGCTCAGCTTCATCTACCCCGCCGTGGCCATCCTGCTGGACCTGGTCGTCTACGGCCAGCGCATGGAACCCATGCAGGTGGTGGGCGTGGCGATGATCTTCGTGGCCGCCGCCGGCGTCAGCCTGAACTGGACGTGGCGGCTGCCGGGCGGGTCCCACCGGGTGGTGTAAGGCGCGGGGTTTGGGGGCCGCCAAGAAACCCGCCCCCGGCCCCGGTTATTCGGGGCCGGCGACAATGCCTGCCGCTATCATGGCCTTCCACCCGCCGGCACGGCCGGCGGCGCCTTGATTCCCAGGACGCACCCCATGATCGATCTCTATTACTGGACCACCCCCAACGGCCACAAGATCACGCTGTTCCTTGAAGAAACCGGCCTGCCCTACAAGATCCACCCGGTGAACATCAGCCGCGGCGATCAGTTCAAACCCGAATTTTTGGCCATCGCGCCCAACAACCGCATCCCTGCCATCGTCGACCAGCAACCGGCCGACGGCGGCGCGCCCTTGTCGCTGTTCGAGTCGGGCGCCATCCTGCTGTATCTGGCCGAAAAGACCGGGCAGTTCCTGCCGGCCGACCTGCGCGGCCGCGCGGAAGTGTCGCAATGGCTGTTCTGGCAAATGGGCGGCCTTGGCCCCATGGCCGGCCAGAATCATCACTTCTCGGGCTACGCGCAAGAGCGCATCCCCTACGCCATCGACCGCTACGTCAAGGAAACCAACCGCTTGTACGGCGTGCTGAACAAGCGTCTGGCCGACCGCGAATTCGTGGCGGGCGACTACTCCATCGCCGATATGGCGGCCTACCCGTGGATCGTGCCGCATGCCAAGCAGGGTCAGGACCTGAACGACTTCCCGCATCTGCAACGCTGGTTCAACGCCATCGCGCAACGCCCCGCCACGCAGCGCGCGTACGCGTTGGCCGACAGCGTCAACACCGCGCCGTCCATCAGCGATGAGGAATCGCGCCGGATTCTGTTCGGCCAGACCGCGCAGAACCTTGCCCGCTAGCCAGGAGCACTGCGATGTCCGATCCGCAATTGGTCTTTCGCCGCGCGCGCCAGGAAGACCTGCCGCACATCGTGGCCCTGTTGGCCGACGATGAGCTGGGCGCCAAGCGCGAAGACGCCTCGGTGCCGCTGAACCCGCGCTACACGGCTGCCTTCGCCGCCATCGCGCAGGATTCCAACCAGTTCCTTGCCGTGGTTGAGCAAGGTCCACACCTGGTCGGCTGTTTGCAGTTATCGTTCATACCCGGCTTGTCGCGGTTGGGCCTGTGGCGCGGCCAGATCGAAAGCGTGCGCATCGCCTCGTCGGCGCGCGGCCAGGGTCTGGGTCGGGCCATGTTCGAATGGGCTATCGACCAGTGCCGCGCTCAGGGCTGCGGCCTGGTCCAGCTCACGACTGACCGCGCGCGCCCCGATGCGCGCCGGTTCTACGAAAGCCTGGGCTTTACGGCCAGCCACGACGGCATGAAGCTGAACCTGTAGTTTTTGTTCATTGATTTCGCAAGGAGCGCCCATGCATGGCGAATACAAAGTCCCCGGCGGCAAATTGGTTGTCGCGGATCTGGAAGTGCGCGACGGCCGCCTGGCCAACGTACGCATCAGCGGCGACTTCTTTCTAGAGCCGCCCGAAGCGCTGGAAGCCATCAACAGCGGCTTGAACGGCATGCCGGCCGATGCCGGCGAACTGGAATTGGCGGTGGCGGTGCAATCCGCCCTGCCCGCCGATGCCGAACTGTTCGGCTTTTCGGCCGAAGCCGTGGCCGTGGTGCTGCGGAGGGCGCTTGCATGACGCGCACCGACTGGAACGATTACGACTGGCAATTGATCCACGAAGGCCCGCAGGCGCCGTCGCTGCACATGGCGCTGGACGCCGTCATTACCGATGAAGTGGGCGCGGGCCAGCGCCCGCCCACGCTGCGCATCTGGGAATGGGCGGCGCCCGCCGTCGTTATCGGCCGTTTCCAATCCCTGAAAAACGAAGTGGACCCCGACGGCGCCAAGCGCCACGGCATTGAAGTCGTGCGCCGCGTCAGCGGTGGCGGTGCGATGTTCATCGAACCGGGCAACTCCATTACCTATTCGCTAAGCGCGCCGCAAGCCCTGGTGCACGGCATGAGCTTCCAGGAATCCTATGCGTTCCTGGACGCCTGGGTTTTGACGGCGTTGCAGGGCCTGGGCATCAAGGCCTGGTATCAACCCCTGAACGACATCGCGTCCGACATCGGCAAGATTGGCGGCGCGGCGCAAGCCCGACGTGCGGGCGCGGTGCTGCACCACGTGACCATGTCGTACGACATCGACGCCGATAAAATGGTCGAGGTCTTGCGCATTGGCCGCGAGAAACTGTCCGACAAAGGCACCACCAGCGCGAAGAAACGCGTGGACCCGCTGCGCACGCAGACCGGTCTGGCGCGCGAAGTCATCATCGAGCGCATGCTGGAAACTTTTGCCGGCCTGCATCGTCTGACTCCGGGGCAAATCGGCAGCGACACGCTGGCGCGCGCCCAGCAGCAAGCCGATGAAAAGTTCTCGACGCCCGAGTGGACGGGCGTGGTGCCTTGACGGCAAGATCTTGATTTTGTGGAGGTAGTTCAATGCGTCGCACATTCACGCCGCCAGGCGGGATAAGCGGTCTGATCCTGGGCGCGGCCTTGTTGGCGCTGGCCGGCTGTGGCAGTACGCCGCCTGCCAACATCACCCTGGCCGCGCCCGCTTCGACCACCCCGGAAAAAGTGGGCGACCTGTCCACCGAGCGGATCAAATGGGCGTCGAACAAACCGGGCTGCGAAGGCGACTGCCCGCGCATTGAAATCGACAGCGTGGCGTTTCCGGGCATACCCAAATTGACGGCGTTGGTGGACCACGTGCTGGCCTACATGACCGGCACCGATGCCAATCGGCGTGGCCCCTACAACACGCTGTCGGAATACACCCAATACTTCTGGTCGACCGCGCGCGCCCGCGACGCCACGTATTTCAAGGCGTCGGTGAAAGACACGGTGGGCGACATCGTGGCGATTGAATTGCACACCGAGCAATTTTTGACGGGCGCCGCGCACGGCATTCCGGCCACGCAGTATTTGAACTGGGAGCGTTCGCGCGGCCGCGTCATGAGTCTGGATGAAGCGTTGATCCCAGGCCGGCGCGCGGAATACGTTGCGGCCTTGCAGCGCGCGCATGCCAAATGGCTGACGGGCAACCCCGACGCCAAGCGCGATCCCGCCGCCTACAACAAGATGTGGCCCTTCCAGGAAAGCGACAACTTTGCGTTGACGCGCGACGGCATCGTCGTCAAATACGACGCCTATTCGATTGCGCCCTACTCGCACGGCGAACCGGAACTAAGCATCCCTTATGCCGACCTGCGCGGCATCCTGAAGCCGGAACTGTTGCCCACGTCGTAGGCCAATGCCAAGACCGGCAACGGGCGCATGGCCCAATGCCGGTCAAGGATGCGTGCTCAGCGCGGCGCAAGGCCTTGTGCAGGCCGAGGTTCGGGTGAGCGGACTGAGAGTGGAGCTAGGGAGGTGGCCGCTTTTTTCGCGTCTGTGGCCGGGTAAGACGCCCAGTCCGCTCAATGCAACCGCGGCAAGAACGGGCCGGCGGCGCGCGCCACGCGCGCGCGTCGCCGGCCTGCCGCGATGGCTTAGAAGCGGTGGCGCACGCCCACGATGCCGACGGTGCTCTTGACGCCGTCAACAAACGCGAAGTCGGTCGCGTACGAACCCAGCGCGTACAGGTTGGTGCGCTTGGACAGGTTGTACGTGTAGCCGATGCTGTAGACGTTCATCGTCGAATCGTTGCCGGCGGTCAGCGGGTTGCCGTTCGGGTCGGCACGCTGCCACGACGCCAGGATGCTGCTGGCGCCCAACGGCACGGTCAGGCCGACCAGGTACGAATTGGCCTTGAAGCCGGACACGGCAACGTTGGTGCCGAAGCTGCTGGCCGTGGGGCTGCCGCTGCCGAACGAGTTGATGCTTTGGCCGGTGAACCAGCCGTCGCGCGTCTGGCCAAAGCCCAATGCCAGCTTGACGACTTCGAAGTCGTAGGCGGCCGCGATGGACCAGGACTTGGGCGTGGCATCCGTGCCCAGCTGGTTGGCCGGGTTCAGTTGGTCGTACGTGGCGGCGACGTTCAGCGGGCCGTTCACGTAACGCAGGCCGGTCGTGATGGCGCGCGTGTTGTCAGCAGTCTTGAAGCCGGTTTGGGCGGCGGTCGTGTCGGACGCGTTGAACGAGTAGCCCACGCCAAACTGGAAGCCGCTGAACGACGGGGTCGAATACTGGACCATGTTGTCGTAGCGGACGGTGTTGGCGGCGCTGAAGGCCACGCCCACGTTAGCTTGGCCATAGCTGCCCGAGAACGGGTCGATCGAGGCCAGGTACTTGGATGCGATGTTGGTCTGGCGGCCGAATTCCAGCAGGCCCCACGAATCGGCCTTCAGGCCGACGGTGGCTTGGCGGCCGAACAGGCGACCGCTTTGGCCGGATTGGCCGTTGCCCGAATTGAAGCCGCTTTCCAGCGTGAACACGGCAGACAGGCCATCGCCCAGGTCTTCGGCGCCACGCAGGCCCCAACGCGAGCCGCTCGACACGCCGTTAACCATGCCGACCTTGGATTCGTGATAACCGTCGCCCTTGATGCGCTGGTAGCCGATACCGGTGTCGATCAGGCCATACAGCGTTACCGAGGTTTCCGCTTGGGCCACGCCGGTGACGGCGGCCAGGAGCGCGGTTGCGAGCAGAGTCTTTTTCATTACATATTCCCTTTGATTGAACATACCCAGGCCGCGTGCCGGCTTGCTGGGCAAGCGGCGCATGGCGCATGGCAGGAACGAATTCTAGGGACGCTATGTGTCAGAAAATGATGCGGTACGGCTAGTGGCCCCGATTCGCGAAAAAAAAGCCCCACTGTGGTCAGCGCTCCACAACCGGAAAGAATGCCGGTGCGGCCACGAGCACGTCACCAGAGCATGTTATGAAGGGCGCACTGGCAATGCAATCACGGCATCACCGAGCGTGGTTCGGCGCGGGTTGGAGTGTTGTTTCGGCGCAGTTTCGACCTGGGTTTGGGCGTCGGCCCAAGCGTCGCTTCGTCCCTTAACGCGGACCTTTCAGCGGCAGCAGGCGGCGGTAGCCCGGTGGCAGTGGCTCGGCCGCGTGTTGGCTTACGGCGCGGGCCAGGCGTTGTTCCAACTCGGGCGGGAACGGCGTGGCGCGACGCGTGTTCAGGTCCACATGCAAGGACAGCTGCTCCATGGTGGCGGCCAGGTAGCCGTCGCGGATCTGGGTCAGTTCCATCAGGCAGAGCACCCGCTTGTCATCCGATTCCAGCAAGCGCACGCGCAGCATCAGCGGGTCACCGGCCAGCACTTCGCGCAGATAGGCCACGTGCACGTTCATGGTGTAGATGCCGCAGCGCGTGGCCTCGGTGTAGTCCAGCCCCACGCCCACCTGCCCCAGCAGCTCAAAGCCCACACGATCGAAGATGCCGACATAGTGCGCGGCGTTCAAATGGCCATACGCGTCGATCCAGGCGGGGTCCACGGTCAGTGTCGTGGACGGCAGGGCTTGAGTCATGAAGGTCTCCGGGTGGCGAAAGGGGAAGTGTCGATGAGCGGCGGCGGCTGCGACCGGCCTGGGTACGGGCTCAGCTTGGGTATAGGCCTGGACCTTGGCATGGACCATGGTCTGGGTCGGGGCTCGGCTTTGAGCTTGGGCTCCAGCTCCGGCACATTCTATTCAGATTGCGCCGGCCATGCCCCAATGGAAATCGCCCCTTGCGGGGCGATTTCTCTTTTTGTCTGCCTCGGCCTCCTCGGCGCCGCGTCAATGACGCCACGCCGATTCAGTCATCACGGATACAAGCCGCGCACCTGGCGCGCTTGCAGGATGCGCGTGCAAGCCACGATGAACGCGGCGGTGCGCAGCGTTACCTTGTGTTCCTTGGCCACCTGCGACACCGCGCTATAGGCTTCGCGCATGATGCGTTCCAGGCGCTGGTTGATCTCTTCTTCGCTCCAGAAGAAGCTGGAGAAGTCCTGCACCCATTCAAAGTACGACACCGTCACGCCGCCAGCGTTGGCCAGCACGTCCGGCACCACATACACGCCGTGTTCGAACAGGATGTCGTCCGCTTCCGGGGTGGTGGGGCCGTTGGCGCCTTCCACCACGACCTTGGCGCGCACCTTGGCGGCGTTGTCGGCGGTAATCTGGCTTTCCAATGCGGCCGGGATCAGGAATTCGGTTTCCAGCGTCCAGAATTCGTCCTTGTCCAGCGCCTGACCACCCGAGAAGCCGCCCACGCCGCCATGTTGCGACACGTGCGACAGCAGCTTGTGGACGTCCAGACCGGCGGGGTTGTGCACGGTACCGGTGTGATCCTGGGCGGCAATGACCTTGGCGCCGGCTTCATGGAACAGACGGGCAGCGGTGCCGCCCACGTTGCCAAAGCCCTGCACGACCACGCGCGCCTTGGACACGTCGATGTTCAGGTCGCGAGCGGCTTCGCACGCCACCACGAACACACCACGGCCGGTGGCTTCGACACGGCCCAGGCTGCCGCCCAGCGCGATCGGCTTGCCGGTGACCACGCCCGTGGCGGTGGCGCCTTCGTTCATGGAATAGGTGTCCATCATCCAGGCCATGGCCTGGGCGTTGGTGCCGACGTCGGGGGCGGGAATGTCTTTGGACGGCCCGATGATGACGCCGATTTCGCTGGTGTAGCGGCGCGTCATGCGTTCCAGTTCGGATTGCGACAGCGTGCGCGGGTCAACGCGGATGCCACCCTTGGCGCCGCCATAAGGCAGGTTCACGGCGGCGTTCTTGACCGACATCCATGCGGCCAATGCCATCACTTCGGAGAGCGTCACGTCTTGGTGGAAACGCACACCGCCCTTGCCCGGGCCGCGCGACACGTTGTGCTGCACGCGATAGCCTTCAAAGTGCGCGATGGTGCCGTTATCCAGTTCGATCGGCACATCGACGATCAAGGCGCGCTTGGGACGCTTGAGCGTCTCGACCCACCGACCCAAGGTGCCGAGGTACGGGGTGACCCGGTCGACTTGTTGCAGGTAATTACCCCAGGGGCCGAGGTCATCGGCATTCAGATAAGACGGCAAGGCATGGGTGGGAGTGTGAGACATGAGCATGATCTCCTGACAAAGTTGCGCCATTTTATCCACGAAAACTATAGCGTCCCTATTTAAAACCTAAATATTTTTAATAGGGACGCATAGTTATGGCGGATACCGTACGGGTCACGAGCCCGGCTCGAAAACTGACCTATCCTAAGCCGCGAACGCGCACGCGTCCAGCCTCGGTCAACCGCAAGCCGCGCCGGCCGGGCGTTACCGGAACAGCGATGAAAAAAGGGGCAGCCCCGTTCAGGACTGCCCCCTTTCACCGCGCACCTCTTCACGGCGCCATCAGCTGCCAGGCCAATCGCGCCGCCGCGCGCGCGCCATGGCCGTCCACGTCAAAGCGCGGGCTGTACTCGGCCAGGTCGGCCACCCGCAGCTTGCCGCTGGCCTTCACGCGCAGCACGATTTCCTCAACAACGGCCATCGGCACCCCGTAAGGCGCGGGCGCGGACACGCCGGGCATCACCGCCGCCGGCAACACGTCCAGGTCGATGGTCAGGTACACGTGGCGCGCGCGCGCGAGCAACGCGTCCACGTTGGCCAGCCGAGCTTCCAGATGGCGCTCCTGCATGTCGCGGTCTTCTACCCACACGGCCCCCACCTCGGCGGCGCGGGCGTACAACGCCGGCGTGTTCGCCAGCCGCGAGACGCCCAGGCAGGCATATTGCAGCGCCCGCCCCTCGGCTTCGCAGTAGCGCGCGATCTGGTCAAAGGGTGTGCCGGAACTTCCCGGGCGGCCGGTACGCAGGTCGAAGTGCGCATCCAGGTTCAGGACCAGCACGGGTTCGGTGTCGCCACGGGCTTGCAGCCAACGCGCCAAACCCTGGAAAGTGCCCCAGGCAATTTCATGCCCGCCGCCCAACACCAACGGGCGGGCGCCCTGCCCCAGCAGTTCCGCCACGCGCAGGCCCAGGCGTTCTTGCGCGTCTTCCAGCTCATCGCCCTGGCACACCACATCGCCTCCATCCAGCAGCCGGGCTAGCCCGTGCGCCGGCAAGCCGGCCAGGAACTTGCGGATGCCCGCCGGCCCTTCGGCCGCGCCGACACGCCCCTGGTTACGCGCCACGCCCGCGTCGCAAGCAAACCCCAGCAGGACGGGTTCGCCCTTGTTTGCCTGGCCGGCTTCGGCCTGAACGATGTGCGCCAAGCGACGCGTGTCGCCCTGTTCGGCGCTGTCGTCGCGCGCCTTCCACACATTCTGATCCCGCTGTGCCGCGCTCATGCCGCCGTCCCCTGGCTCAATACCGCTTGCAAGAATTCACGGGTGCGAGCCTCGCGCGGTTCAGTAAAGATCACTTCGGGCGGGCCGGATTCCAGGATCACCCCGCCATCCATCACCGCCACCACGTCGGCCACATCCCGCGCGAAACCCATTTCGTGCGTGACGACCATCATGGTCATGCCTTCACGCGCCAGCAGTTTCATCACCTGCAGCACTTCGCCCACCAGTTCGGGGTCCAGCGCCGAGGTCGGCTCGTCGAACAACATGACCTTAGGCTGCATGGCCAGCGCGCGCGCAATGGCCACGCGCTGCTTCTGCCCGCCCGACAGGCTGGCCGGCATGGCCGCCATTTTCTGCACCAGCCCCACCTTTTTCAGCAGGTCTTCGGCCAGCGCATTGGCCTGGTCACGCCCCATGCCTCGCAGCGTGCGCGGGCCCACGGTAACGTTATCCAGCACGGACAGGTGCGGAAACAGGTTGAAGCTCTGGAACACCATGCCCACCTGCATGCGCAGCTGGTTCAGCGCGGCCTCGGGCAGCAGCGTGCCGTGGTCCAGCAAGGTCTGGCCGCAGATGTCCACGGTGCCCGCCTCGGCCACTTCCAGGCCGTTGCAGCAACGCAGCAGCGTGCTTTTGCCCGACCCGCTGGGGCCGATCACCACGACTACCTGCGACGGCAGCACGTCAAAGTCGATACCCTTGAGCACGGCATGCTCGCCGTAGGATTTTTCCAGGCCGCGGATGCGGATCATTTCCTGCGGATTGCCTAGCGGGTTCATTGCACCATCCCTCCGGCGCGCAGGTGCTTTTCAACCCTGCGCAAAATCAACATGGCGGCGGTGGTCAGCACCAAGTAGATCAAGGCCACCACCAGATAGGTCTCCAGCGACCGATACGACACGCTGATGATCTTCTGCCCTTCGTGCATCAGGTCGTGAATGGTCAGCAGCGACACCAGCGCCGAATTCTTGATCAGCGCGATGAACTCGTTGCCCAGCGGCGGAATCATGCGCACGACCGCCTGCGGCAGGATGATGATGCGCATGGCCTGGCCGGACGACATACCCAGCGAACGCGCGGCCTCAGTCTGGCCACGGTCCACCGACTGAATGGCGCCGCGCACGATTTCCGACACGTAGGCGCCCGAATACATGCCCAGGCCCAGCACGCCGCAAGCGAACGCGGGCAAGGTCACGCCAAACTGCGGCAGGCCAAAGAACCAGATAAACAGCTGCACCAGCAACGGCGTACCGCGAAAGAACAGCAGATAAACGCTGCACAGGTTGTAGATGACGTAGCGCTTGGGGTTGAGCCGGCCGACGCCGACCAACAGGCCCATGACACAGCCCAGCAGCAAGGCGCCGGCGGTTACCTCCACGGTAACCACCGCGCCCCGCATCAGGCTGTCGAAGTCGGCGAAGACGGGGGCGAATTCCAGGTTCATTTCTTGGGCGCCTCGAACCACTTGTTCACGATGGCCTGGTAGCTGCCGTCCGCCTTCAGCTTTTTCAGGGCGGCGTTCAAATCACGGGTCAGCTCGGGCTTGCTCTTGGGCACGGCGATGCCGTAGTCCTCGGTCGTCACCTGGTCGTCCAGCACGGTCAGGCCGGTGGTGCTTTGGGCGAACAGCTTGGCGGCGGGCTTGCCCGTCACGGCGGCGTCGGCGCGGCCGATCTGCACCAGGTTGAACATTTCCTGGTTCTTCTCGACTTCCACCCGCTGCACGGCCGGCAGGTGCTCTTTCAGGTAGTTGACCGACTTCGTGCCCACCTGCACCGACACCTTGCGGCCGTCCAGGTCCTTGAGCGTCTTGATGGGGCTATCGGTCTTGGTCAGCACGACCAGGCCGCCGGCGTAGTACGGGTCGGTGAAGTCCACCACCTTGCTGCGCTCGGGCGTGATGTAGATGGCGGACACGGCGATGTCGGCACGGCCGGCTTGCAAAGCGGGGATCAGGCCCTTGAAATCGATGTCGATCCATTCGACCTTCTTGCCCATGGCGCCGGCCAGCGCTTCGACCAGCTCGATGTCAAAGCCGGTGCGCTTGCCGTCCTTGACGAACTCCATCGGGGGGAACGTGGCGTCGGTAACGGCGCGGATGGTTTCCTGGGCATGCGCCGCGCCGGCGCTCCAGGCAAGGCCCAGCGTCAGGGCGGCGGTCAACAATGTGCGGCGAGTGGTCATGGTGAGTCCTATGCGAATGGGTACGGCGGTGAGTACGGCGGTGAGTACGGCTAGAGGGATGCGGCGGAACAGGCGGCTAAAAGGGCCGGCCCGCGGATGCGGCGGAGCAGGCGGCCAAGGGGACGGCTAAACGAAACGGCTGGGGCGACAGTGCAACGACATATTCGATTGGGATCGGGCGGCAGCGCCCGGTCAGAGGATCTTCAGTGGACCTTCAGGCGGTCGGAAATGCGGCGCGCCGCGGCCACGGTCATGGCGATCAGTGCGTCGGGCCGTTGCGCCGCGCGCGTGGACGGCGCCATCAGCGTGATCGAGGCCACGGCCTGATTGGGCCGCTGGAATATCGGGACGCTTACGCCCCACACGCCGGCATCCACTTCACTATCGGTGACGGCATAGCCCTGCCCGCGTATCCGTTCCAGCTCGTCTTCCAGGCGGGACGGGTCCACCCCGGCTTCGTCGGCCAGATAGGCCAAGGCGGCTTGCAGACGGCCCAGCGGCATGAAGGCCAACAATGACTTGGCGGATGCGCCGCGCGCCAACGGCAGGCCGCGTCCCTTGGTGAAGGAACAGCGCAGCGGGTGCTGGCTTTCGATCATGTCCAGGCACACGGCCTGATCCTTGACGGCGACCAGCAAACCGATGGTCTCGCCGGATGCGGCAGCCAGCGTCGCCATGTCGGGCTGCGCTTCGTGTATCAAAAAGGACGACTGGTCAAAGCCCCACGCCAGTTGAACGCAGAGCGGCCCCGGGCCGTATTCGCCCTCGTGCTCGGCCACAAAGCCCCAGCGCTTGAGCAAGGCAACCTGGCGATACAGCGTGCTTTGGGCCAGCCCGGTTTTTTCCGCCAGCGCGGCGATCGTCAACGGGCCATCGTGCCGGGCCAGCGTGGCCAACACGTACAGGACACGATCCGCGCCCGCCCCTACCGATGGTTCCGACATCCACTCTGCTCCCGCCAATAAGGAGCCGAGATTATCAATTCATGGTGGTTCTTCTTTGATTTTTTCCCGAAGGATGAGAATAAGCAGGGAAAACCCCAGATAAGTACGAAAAAAAGACCGCAATGCGGTCTTTTTGATGTGTCCCTATCAGGGGGGAAAGGGGCAACAGCGCGTTGCGATGGCTGGGCGCCCTGCGTCCTGCCTGTTTACGGTGCGGCAGGGGTGTCGTAGTTGTTCAGCTTGACGCCGGATACGCCGCCCACGCTGGGTGCGGCGGCCGGGGCCGAGGCACTGCCAGCGGGTGCCGGAGCCGCGGCCGCCGGCGCGGCGCCCGGCGCTACGCCCATCGACGCGCCAGACGTTTCCACAGCCGGCTGCGCGGCACCTTGCGCGCTGCCCTGCGCGGCGGCATCCGCACCCGTCGCGGCATCGGCCTCTACCGGCGCGGGGCTGGCCGCGCGGCGCGCGCGCTTGGCCTCGTCCGCCTGGGCCACCTTCGTGGTCAGGTACGTCGCCACCGCCGCCGACTTGCCGTTGCGTGCCCAGTCAGCAGCGCTTTGGCTCTTCAGGTCGCGCGTGGTGACGTCCGCCCCCGCCTTGATCAGCAGATCGACCATTTCTCGATTGCCGCCCAACGCCGCCATCATCAGGGGCGTTTCACCGCCCGGGGCAGGCGCGTTCACCATGGCTTTCTTGCCCAGCAGCATGCGCGCCATTTCCATCTGCCCCTTGGACGCGGCGTAGTGCAGCGGCGTCCAGCCCAGCCGATTGACCTGGGCGCCCCGGGCGATCAGCTTTTTGGCGCGTTCGGTCTGGCCGGCAATGGCCAGGTACATCAGCGGCGTTTCGCCGGCCGGATTCTCGGCGTTCACGTCCGTGCGCTTGTCGGCCGCAATCACGTCAAACACCTTCCAGGCGCCGTCGACTACCGCGCGCATCAGGGCGGGTTGCCCGTTTTGGTAGCGCACATTGGGGTCGGCCCCCTGCGCCAGCAGGTCCTTGACGTCGTCCGGGTAATCGTTGGCCACGTACACCCACCAATCGCCCGGGTTGGCGGCGTGGGCCACGGGGGCCGCGCAGGCACCGAAGGCGACGGCCAGCGCCAACAGCGCGCCTCGGCATTGCGACAGGACTGGGCGGAAAGTCGGTGTGCGGGCGGTCATGGCTATCCTGGATGGAAAGGAACGAGGGTTAGGTGGGCGGCGGCCTGAAGGCCGGGTTTCTGGCCTGGCCGATGATGTGCATTCAAACCGTATGTCTTTGAACGGTATGTCTTTGAACGGTATGTCTTTGCGCACCGCGCTTACTGCTTACTGCTTACTGCTTACTGCTTACTGCTTACTGCTTACTTCTTACTTCTTACTTCTTACTTCTTGATCTTGCCGAACAGCTTGAAGAAGTTCTCCGTGGACGCCCGCGCCACGTCGGCCACCGGGATGCCTCGCAGGTCCGCAATCTTTTCGGCCACGTGGATCACCTTGGACGGGTCATTCAGCTTGCCGCGATACGGCACCGGCGCCAGGTACGGGGAATCGGTTTCGATCAGCAGGCGGTCCAGCGGCACCTTGCTGGCCACTTCGTGCACGATCTGCGCGTTTTTGAACGTGACGATGCCCGACAACGAAATGTAGAAATTCTGGTCCAGCGCGGCCTGGGCCACTTCCCAGGTTTCGGTGAAACAGTGCATCACGCCGCCCACCTCGGCTGCCTTTTCTTCCTTGAGCATGCGCACCGTGTCTTCGGCGGATGAACGCGTGTGCACGATCAGCGGCAAGCCGGTGTCGCGCGCGGCGCGGATATGCCGGCGAAAGCGTTCGCGCTGCCAATCCAGCGGTTCGGACAAACGGTAGTAATCCAGCCCGGTTTCGCCGATGGCCACCACCTTGGGGTGTTGCGACAAGCGCGCCAGCTCTTCGGGCGACGGATCGGGCGTGTCTTCGTAATCGGGGTGCACGCCCACCGAGGCCCACAGGTTGGGCTGGGGCTCCACCAGCGACATCAGGCCGGGCCATTCGGGCATGTTGACGCTGACGACCAGCGCGTGGCTGACCTGGTTGGCGGCCATGCGCTCAAGAATGGCTGGCAGATCGGCGGCCAGTTCAGGAAAATTCAAATGACAGTGCGAATCGACGTACATGATGTGACTACATAAAGTGATCGCGGCGCGGCCGCTGCGAAAGGAAATCGCAACAGACAAAGCGCCGCTGAATCAGGGACTTACGCCTGGCAGGATAGCACCACGCGTTGCAGGGTGGCGTGCGCGAAAAGCTTGGCGTTCAACGGGTGGGTGGCCAGCGCGCGCTGCCGCGTCAGCCAGCGCGCCGCCTCGGCCACGCGGGCCGTGTTCATGCGCGCGGCCACCTTGGCCACGCCCGCGCCCAACGCCGGAAAGTACCGCACGGGCGCGCCGGCGCTGGCCAGCATCAGATCCGTATACAGGCGCTGCAAGGCGTCGATCCATTCCGTGGCCGGCACCTTTTCCAGCGTTTCGGCCATCGTGCCGACATCGGGCGCCTGCCCCTGCGCCAAGGGGTTGATCAGTTGCGACAGCCACGGCGGGCAAGGCGTATCGCCCGCCTGCGCCAGCCGCAACGCAGCCAGCGGCGCGCCGCCCGCGGCCGCCAGCCATTCCCGCGCCGGCTCTACGTTCTGCGCACGCAGCCATTGCAGCGCGGTATCGGGGTCGGGCGCCGGCAAGGGCAAGCGCCGACAGCGCGATACCAGCGTGGGCAGCAGGCGGTCAGGCGCGTCGGCAACCAGCAGGAAAACGGTATGGGGAGGCGGTTCTTCCAGCACCTTGAGCAAGGCGTTGGACGACACCACGTTCAGCGCGTGCGCCGGGTACAGCAGCGCCACGCGCCATCCGCCCCGGTGCGTGGCGGTGTTGAACCAGGACTCCAGCGACCGGATCTGGTCGATGCGAATTTCCTTGGACGGGGCTCGCTTGGCCGCGCCCGAAGTCGGTTCGGCGTCCTCGGCAGGCTCGGCGGCGTCCGCGCCCTCTTCCACGGCCACGGCTTCGGGGCGGATGCGGCGCAGATCGGGGTGGTTGCCGCTGGCAAACCAGGCACAGGCGGCGCAGTGACCGCAGGCCAGGCCGTTATCGGGGGTTTCGCACAGCAGGCTGGCAGCGGCGGCAATCGCGAAATCCAGCTTGCCGATGCCGGCCAGGCCGTGCACCAGCCAGGCGTGCGCAAAGCGGTCGCGGTTGCCCAGCCAGGCACGCGCCGTCTCCATCTGCCACGGCAGGAACTGGGGCGCGCTCATGTCGTCGCGGCCAGCAACGCCCGCAGCCCGGCTTCCAGTTCCGTGCGGATCTGCGCGATGGACCGGGTGGAGTCGATGATGTGGATGCGGTCGGGGTTAGCCTGGGCGCGGGCGTGATACGCCTGCCGGGTGCGCTCGAAGAAGGCGGCGCCTTCGCGTTCGAAGCGGTCGGGCTCGCGCGCATCGGCCAGCCGGGCGCGCGCCACTTCCAGGGGAACGTCGAACAGCCAGGTGCGATCGGGTTGGCCCGCGTGCATCCATTGTTCCAGCACGGCCACCCGCTCGGCGCCCAACTCGCGGCCGCCGCCCTGGTAGGCGTAAGTGGCGTCGGTATAGCGGTCGCACACCACCCAGGCGCCACGCGCCAGCGCCGGTTCGATGACTTGCCGCACGTGTTCGCAGCGCGCCGCGAACATCAGCAGGGTTTCGGTATCCAGGCCCATCTGATCGGTCAGTACCAGCGCGCGCAGCTTTTCGCCCAGGGGCGTGCCGCCCGGCTCGCGCGTGGAGACCACGTCCAGCCCCTGGCTGCGCAGGAAGTCCGCGATCCAGTCGGTATGCGTGCTTTTGCCGGCGCCGTCCACGCCCTCCAGCGTAATGAAGCGTCCGCGAGAGGTCATTGGTCTTGTCCTTCAGGTGTGTCGGTTTCGGAGTCCGTCGCCGCGCCGGGGCCGTCCGGCACGGTGACGGGCGCGGTGGCC